>NZ_JBRCAD010000141.1:0-19147 GCF_053493415.1 Trichothermofontia sp.
GCGGTAGGGAGGGTAGACATGGGTGCTGAACGAGAAGACTGGTGTACTCGTTGTACTATTAGAGCCTCTATTGGGCACAAGGCGCAGGTGAGACCCCCAAGGTTGGGGTTGCGGGCGATCGCGATGGTCACGTAAAAGTCCCCGGCCCCCGCCGCCAGTCCCCGGCCATCACGTGCGATCGCCCATCCTGCCCTAAGCTGGAAACAGTCTTCTCGCCAGTCTGGATGGGGATCATGGTGCCTGCGGTGGAATTGGACAAGGTGAAAAAGTGTTATAACGGCGTGCCCGTAGTCAATGACCTGTCGTTTACGATCGCACCGGGGGAAATCTTTGGGCTTTTAGGACCCAATGGTGCGGGTAAATCGACCACCATTCGGATGTTAACCACACTCACCCGTCCTAGCCAGGGTACGGTAAAGGTTGCTGGCTTTGATGTTGTGCAGCAACCTGCCGCTGTGAAGCGCAATATTGGGGTTGTGCTTCAGCAAACCAGTGTGGACGGCGACCTCACGGTTTGGGAAAACCTGGAATTACACGGACGGTTGCACCATTTACCCCGAGCCTACCGACAGGCGGCGATCGATCGCTGGCTGGACTATGTGGAATTGGGCGATCGGCGGGAAAGCTTAGTGAAAACCCTATCCGGTGGGATGAAGCGGCGGCTGCAAATTGCCAGGGCCTTGCTACACCAACCAAAAATCCTGTTTCTGGATGAACCCACCGTGGGCCTTGATCCCCAAACCCGACGACGGCTCTGGGAAATTATCCGCGACCTCAACCAGCAGGGCATGACGATGCTGCTCACAACCCACTACATGGAGGAAGTGGAATACCTCTGTGGCAGCAGCTCGACGCAACAGCCCCCCAATCGGATTGGGATTATGGATGGCGGTCAGTTGATTCAATTAGGCACCTTGGCCGAGTTGCGTCGCCAATATGGGGAAGGATTAGTGATGATCCAGGGCAACGATCGCTGGGAGTACAAGTTTTTCCCCACCCTAGCGGCAGCCAATCATTATCTCGATACCCAACCGGATAAAACGGGCATGATGGCGCGGGCCTCTAACCTGGAAGATATTTTCGTGGAGTTGACTGGCCATCAGTTGGAGTAAACTACCCGACTCCGACCGCCTCAGCGGTACGGAGCGGGCTTTGGGCAGCCCTCAAGACAACATCTTGCCAAGAGCAAGACATTATCTCGGAGCCGCTAGGGCGGTTTACGAGCACCCCCAAAGTAGCGATATAAAGTAGCGATATTTTTCGCTCCATTCACATCAGCATCACCGATCCAGCCGCAGGACAGGTTCAGGCATTCAAACTTTTTGCCCTGCCGATTGCCGCTCACTTTGCAGCAATAACAGGTTTTCGAGGTGTAGCGAGGATCTACAAACCTCACGGCCACGCCCAACTTCACGCCTTTGTCGGTGAGGAACTGGCGGAGCTGATCAAACGCCCAACTATTAGGCCGGCTTCGCTCCGTCTTGGAACGCGGCCTTTGGTTGGTACGCCCTCTGATGCCTGTGAGATCCTCAAGCGCAACCGCCTGATTGGCGGCCTTGGCCGGCTGGATGAGTCGATATATTCTTAGGAGTGTTCCGGCTTCGGTGCTGATCCCGTTCACGCAGCGTCTCCGCAGGAGAATCGCGTTGGGTCTCCCCTGGAGAAGCCCGTTCGCGTAGCGTCTCCGCAGGAGAATCCCCCTTTTTACTGACAGATTATGCCGACTTCTCTTGTTACCTCGCTTAACCCTTGGTTGGTTGCTGTAGGGCTGAATTCCCTGCTTTTGCCCCTAGCCATCCTGGCTCCGAAAAAACTGCTGACGCCAGCGGGCTTAGCCCACGCCTGGTTGCTCGGTGTCCTCCTCTGGGGCACGTTGGGCTGGCCGGGGTATCTGGTGGTGATGTTCTATTTCTTGGTGGGGTCAGCCGTCACCCGCATTGGCTTGGCTGAGAAAGCGGCAGCGGGCATTGCCGAAGCGCGATCGGGCGCACGGGGGCCGGAAAATGTCTGGGGGTCTGCCCTGACGGCCACGGTCCTGGCCCTGATGACGCTACTCCCCCCGGCCTATTTGCCCATCCCCATGTCTCTCTTGCGGTTGGGCTATGTGGCCAGCTTCAGTACGAAACTGTCCGACACCTGTGCTAGCGAGGTGGGCAAAGCCTACGGCCAGCGGACGTTTTTGATTACCACGTTTCAGGCCGTCCCCAGGGGCACGGAAGGCGCAGTGAGTTTAGAGGGGACTCTGGCTGGTGTGGTGGCTTCGCTGGTAATCGCGGCCCTCGGTTGGGCTGTTCACCTGATTGATGGGGTTGGTGTCGTCCTGTGTGCGATCGCGGCCCTGATCGCCACTAGCCTCGAAAGCGTGATCGGCGCAACGCTTCAGACACGGTTTGTCTGGCTGACCAATGAGGTGGTGAATGGCATCAACACGACGATCGGTGCATTGGTGGCCATCACCCTAGGGCTACTGGTCACCCAATGGGGGTGGGGAATCTAGCCATGCCGTCTCCCCCTGCCCGTAAACGCTTTGCCCAACATTGGCTCCGCAGTGACACGGCCCTCAAGCAAATCATCCAGGCGGCGCAGCTATCCCCGGACGCTGCTTCTGCGGAGACGCGCTGCGATCGGGTTTTGGAAATTGGCCCCGGTACGGGCATCCTCACCCGGCGGCTATTGCCCCTCGTGGCGGCCTTAGTGGCGATCGAAGTCGATCGCGATTTGTGCCAACGGTTGGCGAAACAACTGGGGGACCGGGAAAATTTTCTGCTGCTCCAGGGGGATGTCCTCAGCCTCGACTGGCCCACCCTGTTAACTGACTTTCCTCGCTTTCAATCGCCCAATAAAGTGGTTGCCAATATTCCCTACAACATCACGGGACCCATTTTGGAACGGCTGCTGGGGACGATTGCCCAGCCCAATCCCACCCCCTTTGAGCGGATCGTGCTGCTGGTGCAGAAAGAGGTGGCCGATCGCCTCTGTGCCCAACCCGGCTCGAAAACCTTTGGTGCCCTGTCGGTGCGGGTGCAATATCTGGCCCAGTGCGAAATGGTCGCCCTAGTCCCAGCGCGGGCCTTTCACCCCAAACCCAAGGTCGATTCCGCGATCGTGTGTTTGCAACCCCAACCCCCGCTCGCACCGGCTGAGAATCCCCAGTTTTTAGATACCTTGGTGCGGCTAGGGTTTGCCAGTAAGCGTAAAATGTTGCGCAATAACCTGGAGGCGGTGGTCGATCGGGCGCTCTTGTTAGCGACCTTGACCCAACTCGGCATTGACCCCCAAGTGCGGGCCGAAGCCGTTAGTGTGGCCCAGTGGATTGCCCTGAGTAACGCTTTACATCCCCTTACTCAGCTTGGCAAAGTCGATCGTTTGGATGGGGGTTAGGGCAGCCCCCTGGATCGGTTTCTGCGCAAACAGGAATTCCTTGTTTTGCCAAAGGGGGATAAAAGGCACATCCTGGGCAACGATCGCTTGTAGCGTCTTGAAAATTTCCTGACGCTGCTGCGGATCGGCTGTCTGCCGGGAGCGATCGATCAACTGGTTGGCCTCGGCATTGTAGTAGAACGAGCCTTGCGCCTTGGATGATCCCTCTTGACAGCCCGTTGTGGGCGAACCCTGGGCACAGGCCAGGAAGGGGTGAATATAGCTGTCCGCATCCAGGAAATCAGGCGTCCAGTCCAGCATAAAGCTGGGGTAGATTCCCTTATCCAGGTTTTGGTAAGCCGTGGCCGACTCGACACTTTGCAGATCGAGCTGCATCACACCCTTCAGGTTTTCATCAACCCACGCCTTGAGCAAGTTGGCCGCTAGACCATTACTGGTTAAATTCGAGCGATACCACAGTTGCGCCTGGAGGGGCTTCTCGGCGGAGTAACCCGCTGTGGCCAGGATATTCAGGGCCTTTTCGGCATTGCCATCCCCATAGGCATCCTTAAACACCGGCAAACTGCCCGCTAGGGTGCTGGGGATCAGGCTATAGAGGGGTTCCACCAAACCCTGGAAAACGCGGGATTGCAGCAGGGAACGATCGATACTCGCGGCGAGGGCCTGTCGTACTGGCAATTGGTCAAACGGCGGTGAGTTGACATTCAGGGTCAAGTAATGAATCCCATTGCCCGCCCCCTCGATCACCTGCCAACCTGTGGTGCCTGCCTCCTGTTGCAGACTGCGGATCTGGTCGGGGTCAAGGTTTTGGTAGGCGATATCCACAGCCCCTGTGCGGAAGCTGTTGTAGAGATTGGCAGGACTGGAGAGGATCTGGATATCAAGGCCGGGATTGGCGGGAGCCGGCCCCCAATAGTCTGGGAAGGCATCAAGGCGCAGGCGATCGCTGCCGTATTCCGTCAATTGGTAAGGACCCGTCCCCACAAAGGTATTCGGGTTAAACTTGCCTGCCCCCAGTTCATAGGCTTGGGGGGAAACCGCTGCTGCTCCAGGAATAGTGAGCAAGGACGGGAAGGCCACAAAGGGGCTTTTCAGCCGGATTGTTAACTCAAATTCACCCGTCGCCTCCACGCTGGCCACCGTATCCGCCAGGAGGAAGGACGGTGTGCCGCCATTCTCGATGAAGCGCCGCAGGGAAAAGGCCATCGCTTCGGCATTAAAGGGCGTGCCATCGTGAAAGGTCACCCCTTGCCGTAGGGGTATGACATAGGTCAACCCGTCGTCACTCACTGCGGGTAAGGCGGTTGCCAGTTGGGGCGTCAACGTGGGGGGCGCGTCGGGGCTACTGGCCGTATACACATACAGGCGATCGCCCAGGTTATACAGCAAATTATTCGAGAGAATCTCGTAGGCATCGGCGGGATCAAGGGTACGCAGGCGGGCGGTGGTCCCCATGACCAAGCGTCCATTAGCAGTCGGCGTTGTGGGAGAAACGGTCGTTTCCCCAGGAGGAGGGGTGGGACTTTGGCAAGCAATCACTAGCCAACCGCACGCCACCAGGAGTCCCCAAAACTGAAGGGGCGATCGGGCTGCGATCGGGGCAAGCCACTGGGCAAGCCGCTGAACAAGCCGCTGCCCTCCTATCCCTTTGGAAAATCTGTCTACCCACTTCATCTGCGATCCTCACTTGCCATGAGTAGCCCCTACATCTACAACCGATGCGAAGCCTGAATCCCTACAATACCGCAGTTTTAGGCCAATACCGCCCCCATCGGCATCGCCCCCCTGTATGGGGTTTGGCCCCACCTATGGTCTGGGTAAGGGGCCTGGACAATGCCTGGGACCCTTGTGGAAAACCGGGCAGTACATAGATGTCTACCATTGGCACCCATTAAAAAAGGCGCAGTGAGCGATAAAACAATTTAAATTGCCAGTCTTCCCGATTCGTGCCATTTCGGTAGGGTAAGTTGATAAACTATTAAGGAAACCTAAACGCGCCAAGGGAAAAACCCAATAACTTAACAAGGGAAAAACCCAATAACTTAACCCTTATTGATGACGCCCTATTGATGACTCTGGCCCCTGCCGTCCGCTGAGTATGCTTGCTCGGCAGGGTCTGAGTAAGCACGTCAAGGGTGTTACCTGTATAAAATACAGCATGGCCAATGACTACCAGAACCAGAACCGGACGGAATGCCAGAAGCAGGACCGTGGCAGAATCGGGGGAAACGCCAATGGATAATCAACCAACACCTGAAGTCTCCGTACCCTCCGCCGAGAATGGCGCGAGGGGTGTAAATTTGTCAGCCGAGAGGGAAGACGCAACAACAGTGGAAGCCAAACAAGATACAGCCAAGGGGGCCGGGTCCTTAGCCGTCCGCAAGTCCAGCACGAGTAAATCTAAGTCTTCGGGAGGGCTGGTGGTCCATCAATCCACTGGCTTACCCAATAACCGACCAGTGATTTCTAGTGGAGTACAAATTGTGGCAACGTTCATCGATGGGGGGATTCGTCCAATTGGGGCGAGTGATGAACACCTGGTGGAATCCGATTATCACTACGGTAACCGTCCGATCGCGGCCAATTACCCGGAAGTGACGAGCCTGGTCCATTTAGCCGAGGCTCCGCTGTTCTACGGACGTCCGGTGGCTGCCAACTACCCCGATGTGGCCCACCGGGTAGATCTGGAAAATGCGGAGATCTTTTATAAACGCCCGATCGCCTCGAATGACATTGATGACCCGATTACCCTGATGGGCTACCTCGATTAGCGCAGGGGGGACCCTCTGGTTAGGCTGAGATTATTAAGCTATTGATCAATATCAATAGGCCTTGTTGTCAATGTTGTAGCCCTTAGCGAGCGTCGATGCGCTAGGGGCTTTCTGCTGGGCTAATACGGGTCATGTAGGCGCACCACCCCGATGCGCAGGACTGCCCCTAGCCCAGGTTGATCGCGTATCTTAAATCCTAGCAATCGCTCCTTCTCCGATTCCGAATGGGATCGCTGCGCGAATCGCCCCTATGCGTTACTTGGTCACGACTCATCACACCCATATCCCCGTGGACCACCAGATCATCATGGTGGATGGGACGGTACCGGGTTGGGAACCGCGAGCGACGGATTTACATTGGGACCACCACCGTCCCGCTGGGGCTGATATTCAAATTGATGAAATGCCCTGTTCGGAAGTTAGCCTGCTGCAAACCTATGCCACTGACCAGCCCCCCTGCTTCGTAACGACCCAGGTGGACGCCGATGCCTGTTGCGCGGCGGCTTGGGTACAACTGCCGGGATCGGTGTTGCGCGGTAATGTGCGCGATCGGCTCCGAGCGATTGCCTGGGACTGTGATCACCTGATGGTGCCCGGTGACCTGTCACCCTGGTCGGAATTTGCCGCCAAGGCCGGGGCCGCCCTGAAATTTAGCTCCGCTCATCTCATCCCTAGCCTGGGTCTCCCCAGCGATCGTAAAACCTGGACCCTGGACCAATGGGAGCAATACACCTCAGCGGCCTTTGCCCAGGGGACCCAAGCCCTGATTGCGGCGGCCCTGGGTAAACGTCCCTGGCCGGGTGAGCAGGGTGAAGCCAATCGTTATTGGGAAACGATCGCCGCCAATACCCGCTATTTACTGAAGGAAGGTCGGGTGCAATTTATCTCCACGCCTACGGGTGACCTGGCGGTTTGTGATGTGCGCAATAGCGTCTATCCGATTGATCCGCGATCGTTCTACCAGGCTGTTGAAAGCCTGCGGCCCCTGAGCGCCCTGCGGCCCGAAACCTTGCTCCTCCGGGACCATAAGTTGGGGGGCAATCAATACACGATCGGGTGTCTACCCCGGCATCCCGGCAAGGCCGATCTGGACTTTACGGCTGGTCTGTTCGAGCGGTTGACGATCGCCGAGCAAGCCAAAATGGCCCAGGCGGAAGGGTGGGGCGGTCGGCGGACCGTGGGCGGTTCGGGTTGGAATACGCCCTCCCAACTTACGCCCCAAGAAATTGTTGATCTGCTGGATCAAACGACCGACGTTCTCAGTACGGGGGCTGTGGACCAATCCTGACCCTGGACGATGGTATGAACCTGCCAAGCCGGATCGGTTTGGGGAAAGTCGGCGCGATAGTGGCCGCCCCGACTCTCGGTACGGAACTGGGCACTCTTGAGCAACAGGTAAGCCACATCCAGGAGGTTGCCGACTTCTGACCACTGCCGGACGATTTCCCCATCCTGTTTCCCCAAGGAGAAGGCTTGCCCTGGAGGTAGGTGCCGAAAGGTCTGGGTCAGGGTTAACGCCTGATAGGACTTGCCCCATTCGGTTACTTGCGTAATCGCAGCGGCCAGCGTTGCCCGATCGCGGCAAATCCCAGCACTTTGCCACACCCATTGGGGGATTTGCTCACGGAGGTGGGAGAGGGTGGCCAGTTCCCGCTCAGCGGCTTGGAGGGGCTGGCGGGGGAGTAGCGGCGGGCGGCGGTCCCCCCGCGCGGGGTGCTCCTGGTTGCTGCCGACGGTGCCCTGTCCCCACTGCCGCATCCGATCCGCAAAGACTAAACACTCTAGGAGCGAGTTGCTGGCCAGCCGGTTAGCACCGTGGATACCCGTACTGGCCACTTCTCCGATCGCATAGAGGCCGGTAATCGTCGTTTGGCTGTTTAGATCAGTGGCAACCCCTCCCATCCAGTAGTGGGCAGCGGGAGCAACGGGGATGGGTTCATGGAAGACATCAATGCCCCAGGATTGACACACCTGGATAATGTTGGGGAAGCGGTGTCGTAGGCGATCGGGGGCGATCGGGCGCAGGTCCAACCAGACGTGGGGGAGGGTTTCCCCTGGGTGTGCCCATTGGGCCTGTAGGTGTTGGAAAATGGCGCGACTGACAACGTCACGGGGGGCTAGTTCGCCCGCCGGATGGTAGCGACTGGCAAAGCGATCCCCCGTATCATCGATTAAATGGGCACCTTCGCCCCGCACGGCTTCACTAATCAAAAAGCGGGGTGCCCCGGCCTTGGTGAGGGCAGTGGGGTGGAACTGGACAAACTCTAAGTCCCGCAGGACCGCACCCGCCCGCCAGGCGATCGCCACCCCATCCCCCGTTGCGGAAGCCGGATTAGTGGTTTGCACAAAGACCTGACCGCCGCCGCCTGTGGCCAGGATTACCCCATCTGCCGCAAGCCAATGAATTTGGTCATGACAGAGCAGGCAGACCCCCTGACAGCAGGTGCGATCGGCGGTCAACCACAGGTCAAGCACAAACCCCGGTGAGATCACCTGGATATTGGGCCGGTTGAGGACATGGGCGGCCAGAGTGCTGACGACGGCACGTCCCGTTGTATCCGCCGCATGGAGGACCCGCCGCCGGGAATGGGCGGCCTCTAGGGTCATCGCCAACTGGCCCTCGCTGCGATCAAAGGCCACGCCGAGATCAAGCAATACCTGGATACAGTGGGGAGCGTGTTCCACCAAAAAGCGCACGGCAGGCTCATCACACAATCCAGCTCCGGCCTGGAGGGTATCGGCAATGTGCAGGGCAAAGGAATCATCGGGAGCCATCACCGCCGCAATCCCCCCCTGTGCCCAGTCACTGGCGGAGATGGACAGAGGTTCCTTGGCAATCAGGGCTATCCGTAGGTGCGGCGGCAGGCAAAGAGCCGCATAGAGACCTGCTGCTCCCCCACCCACGATGACCACATCAAACGATTCAGCCAATGAGGGTAGCGGCGCAACCGCCGGGGGGTCTGATGCTGGCAGATTCAAGGGCCTCTCCTTACGGAACGTTGGGCGATCGTGTTTTCATGTCTACCCCAAGTCTACGACGGGATGGGAATCGACTGCGGGGGGCGCTCCACGGTGGCATGTAAAAGTGCCCCTTGTACAGTAAACATAACGTTGGGCGATGTTGGTAGGAACAACGGTAGTGGTTGCCAACGCGAGCCGACCCGATCAACGGTGCATCCGGCTAATGACAGGCGTCGCTAGGTGAGTGTTCCTATCTAGACAAGCTTGCCTTGTTTAGGGCCAATTGAATTAACTGCTATTGGCGATGACGCTCGCCGGCATCTTCAGATACCCATTGGGGATATCTTTGCCCAAAATTCCCCAAAGTCTGCGAAGCTAAGGAAAAGTGTGGGTAGACACAATGGAGAATACTTGGACCCTGCTGATCGTTGATGATTCACCCGCCGATCGCGCCATCTATCGACGTTACCTATCGCAGGATCTCCACCACTGCTACACCATTTTCGAGGCGAACTGCGCGGAAGAATGCTTAACCCTTTGCCAACAGCAAGCGTTTGACCTGATCTTGCTGGATTTTCGGCTGCCTGACCAGGATGGATTACATGTTCTGGCGGTCATTAGAACGCTTTACCCCCAGACCGTTGTCATCATGTTGACGGGACATGGTGATGAGCAAATTGCCGTGAGTGCGATGAAAGGCGGTGCCCAGGACTATCTTGTCAAGGATAATTTAGAAGGCAGTGGGTTACAACGGACCGTGCGCAATGCCATGCATCAGGCCCTGTTGCAACAGCAATTGCGTGAACATCAGGAACGTCAACGTCTGATCATTCATATTGCATTTCGGATTCGGCAATCATTGAATCTAGAAGAAACCCTACAGACAGCAGTCACAGAAGTTCGTCAGCTTTTGCAATGCGATCGGGTCTTTGCCTATCAATTTTTCCGTGATATGAGTGGCCAGATTATTGCGGAATCAGTGGGTGAAGGCTGGTCACCAGCCCTGGGTCAGGTGATCGTTGATACCTACTTTCAAAGCCACGGAATTGAAGCCTATCGCGGTGGACGTAAACAAGTTATTGCAGATATTTATACTGCTAATTTAGATGCGTGTCATATTGCTTTATTAGAAAGATTTGAAGCCAAAGCTAGCTTGGTGATACCTATTTTGATAGGGGATAAAGATCAGGAAAAGAATCAGCTTTGGGGACTGCTTGGTGCACACCAATGTTCAGGTTCGCGTCAGTGGAAAATGAATGATATTCATATTTTAGATGAGTTGTCAGTCCATTTGGCGATTGCGATTCAACATGCAGAATTCTTAGCAAAAACCCAGGCGGCGTTAGAGAAAGAAAAGAACCTGGCTAAGTTTAAGTCCCAGATTATTGCCACGGTTTCCCATGAATACAATAGTCCCCTAGCGGCGATCCAGGCGGCGGCGGCGACCCTGAAAGCCCATCACCAGTACCTTGATATTGCCCGCCAAGTGCAAATTTTGGACATTATTGAACAAAAATCTAAGCACTTGTCCCTGTTAGTCAAAGATATGTTGTTAGTCAACCAGGCTGACTTAGGCAAGCTGCAACTCAAGCCAATGGCCCTAGATTTGGAGGAAACGCTTGCTCAGGTCATTGTGGAGCAACAGGTTTTCGATCGCCACCAACATGAGATTGTCTTGAGTGTTCGGGGCAATATTGCTGGTTTTTCGGGGGATCGGGGGTTACTGCGCCAGGTGTTTGTCAACCTTCTGTCTAATGCGGTTAAATACTCGCCCAAAGACAGTTGCATTCAAATTAAGCTTATTGGCGAAGCCAACCAGGTGCGGTGTTTAGTGCGGGATCAGGGGATTGGCATTCCTAAACAAGATATGGAACGTCTCTTTCAGCCCTTTAATCGGGGGAGTAACGTTGGGACGATCGCGGGGACTGGGTTAGGGCTACAGATTGTGAAAATTGTGGTGGAGTTGCACGGTGGCACGATTACCCTGGCCAGTCAAGAGGGAAAAGGCACGCGGGTCATGGTTTGTCTGCCGAAGCAACCCTACGGCGATCGGTCAGTTACTACCTGTACGCTGCCGGATCAGCCGCAGACCACTCTCCATCAACCGGCCCAGCGTTTACCCGCGCCAGTCCCATTCTCAGAGGTTGCTGACAGGGGAACAGATTGACTGATGGCCAGCGTGGGCCGAGCGTGTGGTCGTGAGCCATCACCTGCGGGAGCATCACTGTCGGCAGGCCCTCACGAACTGGCAAACCCTGGATGGGGTGGGTCAGATTCCCAGCGTATTGCGGGTCCTAGCGGACAATCTTTAACATTTGATTCCCACCCCGTTGTAATTCGTAGGGAACGGCTGTGATCGTGCAGTGGTAGCCCTGTTGTTCAAGTTGGGTAATGATTGGGGTGAGATGTGGCGAGGGTTGCAACATCAAGGTGAGTAGGGGGAAGATCCGCACTTCGGGGCAGACACGCAGCATTTCCGCGATCGCGCTCAGGTGAAATTCCGTATCAAACTGATCGGAATAGAGAAACAACAGATGGGAACACAGCCCCAACTCATATTCATCGTCCTGGTACTTTAACTGGGGTAACTCCCCGACCTCATACCGTCCCTGCTGTTTACCCAAGTCAAAATCTTCACAGAAAAGCTGGGTAACCCGTTCGCGGTTTTTGCGGAGACCAGCGGGTGATCTGTGGTAAGTCCATACCCAATCTTCTGGGGTTTGTTCAACCTGCGTAATGACCTGATCAATGACAGCATAAAAGCGATCGCGGATTTGCGCCGCATTAAATACATACAGGGGATCAATCGATTTAATCCGATACCCCAAGCGTGTTCCCTCCGCATTAAAACTAGCAGGACCGTCTCCAACCCCTAGGATTTTCTTCTGTAAGTCGGCGTCCGTGAGGTTAAACATTTGGATATATTCGTCCAGCGATCGGCCAAAGGGCACAACCTGATCAAGTCGCATTACCATATCACGTCCTCATCACATCCTTTGTGGAATAGCCGTCTCGACTGTCATCAGTGAATCCAAAATCTAAAATCTAAAATCTAAAATCTAAAAGAAGCAGGCAGGATGCCTACCCCACAAGATGTTGTTCTATTTAGTGGCTACGACGGCGAGGTTCCAGGCATAGCGTTTTGTCCAGGGAAGGTAGCGTTTCAGCCAGCGATCGTAGCTTTCCAATCGTTCATAGGTTTTGGCTAAGCGTTGGTGTTCAATAATGATTTTTTTCCAATAGCGCTCCTCGTTGGGATTCACCCGTTCGATAAGGTAAAACTGGAGGAAGATCCACAGGGTTGCCAGCCAGAAGGTGTCATATTGCGTATCGGTAAACAGCGATCGCACAACGTCCACCATCCGGATATCTAAGGGTTGCTCATCTTCGGTGCGCACCTTAGTGGCGATGCGACGATAGACGTTAATCACAGGATTATGTTTTAACGGTTCCCAAAAACACAGTTTGCCGCCCGGTTTCAGGACGCGATGCATTTCACAAATCGCTTGCTGGGGATCGGGTAAATGGTGCAGAAGATTGGCCACGTAGACAATATCAAATGCATCATCGGGAAAGTCGATCGCCATTGCGTTGATCACCCGACCTTCGATTTGAATCTGATTGGCTGCCGCTAACTTGAGGGCTACTTCGACCATGCCGGGGGAATAATCCGCCGCGACACAGTGCGTTCCCTGTTGCGCAAAATAGACGCTATTTTCACCCGCACCACAGCCCAGATCCAGCAGCGACTTACCCGCGAGGGGACCCAGGTGTTGCAGGATAAAACGGTTTTCTGGGGCCGTGCAGGCTTCAAAATAGTCCTGGACGCGAATGCCATCCACTACGATCGCGGCTGCCCAGGCGTCGTGAAATTCCCGCTCCCGTGCCAATTGGTCCATCACTGGTCCCCTATCACTACTCAATCACGCTCTTAAGTCTAGCGTGACACCGACTGCCTCTATTGTTAAAGCAGGCATGTGTTACCCTCCTCATGGTTCAGCAGGAAACAATGACTCAATTTGGCACTCCCCTGGAAACCCCTCGAATGCAGGCTGTCCAATCGCCGATTATTCCGGTTGTCGGGGAGTTGATTCGGCGGCACCCCGGTACGATTTCCCTGGGGCAAGGGGTAGTCTTTTATGGTCCCCCACCCAGCGCGATCGCCCGGATCACGGACTTTCTGGCCAATCCCGATAATCACAAATACCAGGCGGCCCAGGGGATTGCTGATCTGCGAGAGCAGGTGGGCGCTAAACTCCAGGCGGAAAATGGGATTGTGTTGAACGATCGCGCCCAAATTGTGATTACGCCGGGGAGTAATTTGGCGTTTGTGAATGCCCTTTTGGCGATCGCGTCGCCGGGGGATGAGATTATTTTTCTGACGCCGTATTATTTCAACCACGAAATGGCGGTGGCGATCGCCAGTTGTCGGTCGGTTTTGGTGCCTACCGATGATCACTACCAACCCCAAATTGAGGCGATTATCGCAGCGATTACCCCTAAAACACGAGCGATTGTGACGATTTCCCCAAATAATCCTAGTGGAGCGGTCTATTCAGAAGCGACGTTGCGGGCAATTAATCAACTGTGTCGAGATCGGGGCATTTATCACATTAGCGATGAGGCTTACGAGTATTTTACGTGGGGGGAGACGCCGCATTTTTCTCCTGCCGCTATCGCCGATAGTCAGGACTATACCATTTCCCTGTTTAGTCTGTCGAAAGCCTATGGATTTGCCAGTTGGCGGATTGGCTATATGGTGATTCCTGCGCACTTGTTGGCAGCGGTGATGAAAATCCAGGATACGATCGCGATTTGTCCCCCCGTGATTTCCCAATATGCGGCGATCGGTGCCCTACAGGCGGGCCGGGGTTACTGTCAGGATAAGTTGGTGACGATTGGCCAAGTCCGGGAGCAGGTTTTGATGCAATTAGATAAAATTCGTCATTTTTGTACCTTGCCGACGGCGGAAGGGGCGTTCTATTGTTTGCTACAGGTGGATACGCCTTTGGATGCGATGACGGTGACGGAGCGATTAATCCGGGAGCATGGGGTGGCGGTCATTCCGGGAACGACCTTCGGATTAGAAACCGCCTGTTATTTACGGGTGGCCTATGGGGTGTTGCAACCGGAAACGGCGCAAGTGGGCATGGAACGATTGGTGAAGGGATTACGGGCGATCGTGGGGGATTCTGCTTGAGACTTGCGGGGAACCACAAAGGCACGAAGAGCACAAAGGGATCGCTAAGAGGCGTGGCGCGATCGGGCCTTGCTGCATCAGGAGTTATGGGTATCAACTTTGGCAGGTAAGATGGCGAAGTAAACCGTTAGAGAGTTGTGTGTCTAAAGGTCAAGCAGACTCCTTATATCAAGTCCGTTTAATTAGCCACAGTTAGTATAGAGCCAAAACCAGTCATAGCGGCAGTGAACAGGCGCACTCAGCGATCCCAACCACTGATCGACCCACACCCGGCGCAGAATGGGATGGAGTCCCAAGCGATGTTCGTCCATCGCCCACACCTGAACGTTGGCGTCGGGATGAGCGGTTTTGAGCGTCTCCAGTTGAGCGTGCAGATTTTTTTTCCCACACCCGCTGCTCTGCTTCTGTGGCGGCGTGCTGATGCTCGGGGCGCGGCACTTTGAGCGAGAAGTCTATCTGTTTGAGAATCTCCCAACCCCGTTGGCGGTGAACCGGATGGCCCAAGTGCTCACTGAGCCAGTCGGCGACCTTGCGGCCATTCCAGCATCCGCCCTCGGGCGGTTCCTCCTGCAACGCTTGGTACAACACGGCTTGCGCCTCATCATCGAGAAGCCCCTGACCATTGCCCTGATTATGCTGCCGCTGGTCACCTAGTGCCGCTGGGCCTTGCTGGTTATAGCTTCTGACCACTTCATAAATCCAGGCTCGGCTATAGCCAGTTACCTCTGAGACCTCAGCGGTTCCTTTACCAGCTTGCAACAGCCAGATGATTTGGTAATGCCCTCGCTCAATGCCGCTCTTGGCCGATTTGTATCGCTGTTCTAGTTCCTCAGGACTCAAATGTGATGCCAGGGTAAGACGACGCCCCATAACTCGTGTTCCTCACCTCTCAATTCCTCTATCCTAAGGGTGATTGGCCGGACTTGGTATTACGCCTCAACCACCCCGATTAAGGACATGGGTATAAACCATCATCGTTTTGACATCTTTATGACCCAAAAGCTCTTGGACGGTGCGAATGTCGTAGCCCTCTTCCAAAAGGTGGGTGGCAAAGCTATGCCGAAAGGTATGACAGCCCCCGTGTTTGGTGATCCCCGTTTGTTGGATAGCCTGTCTCACGGCACACTGCACGGATTGTTCATAGAGATGGTGTCGTCGTAAACCTTCGTGCGTGAATTGACTGAACGCTTCCAGGATGGGAAGACAAACTGCCAGCCCCATTGACGATTAGCGTTAGGATACTTGCGTTCTAAGGCATAGGGTAATTCGACGGTGCCGTACCCTAGGCTGAGATCGAGTTGATGCAAGCTATGCGCCTTCTGGAGTTGCGCTTTGAGAGGCTCTACGACGGAACTGGATAACATCGTCACCCGGTCTTTGCTGCCTTTGCCATCGCGCACGGTAATCTGTTGGTACTCAAAGTCAATATCTTTGACCCGTAGCCGTAGGCATTCCATGAGGCGTAAACCGCTGCCATAGAGCAAACTCACAACCAGGTGATTAACCCCATCCAGGTGCGCCAAAATCTGCTTCACCTCTGATCGGGTAAAAACCACAGGGACTCGTTCTGGGCGCTTGGCTCGTTCAATGTCTTCGATATAGGGGAGATCGACCTGCAAAACTTGACGGTAAAGAAACAGTAAGGCACTCAGGGCGACTGTTTGCGTGGAGGCAGCAACAGAGCGTTCAACAGCCAGATGCGCCAGGTAGGCCCGGATTTCTGGTGCGCCCATATCTTTGGGATGGCGTTTGCCGTGAAACAGGATGAAGTCACGGATGTAGTAAACATAAGACTTCTCAGTTTTGAGGCTGAAATGCTTAAGGCGAATAGCCTGCCTAACCTGATCCAGCAGGCGGGGTGGCGATGGCGGCGGCTGACTTTCCAGCATAAGGCAATGACGGATAACACCCGGATTCAGGGTGTTATCATTTAAAAGTGATGGATAACACCCCGATTTCCCCAGCTTAAACGTCAAAAGTGACGGACAACACCCTGAAATTCCGGACTTAATCGTTAAGTTTGGTGAATAACACCCCAAATCCAGGTATTATCACGCGGATCTGCATGATAAGATCCCACTATCCGGCCTTATCCATCAGATCTGACGCTGAATACATAGTTATGTTGCCAGCGCAGTAGCGAGATAGTTGGTGGAGCAAGCTTGTAAGTTTTCGGCTTCGTTTTGGTTTGGTGGGGCGACCCGTACGCTGGAGTCGGTGAAAGTCCGGGGCGATCGGTACAAAAGAAAGTTAGGCAACATAACAAGTCGCTGCACCTGACCTGATGCTACACTTTGAGCAGTTCCCTAAGCTACTGGCGGCGGGTGAGCTTAACCGTTATGCCGCCTTTAGTTTTCGATGAGAGCGTAAGCGGCAAGCTATCGGTGGGACGCGATGCCCCAGTAGTTGTGAATCTTCTATTGGGACATGATTAGGAAGTGACTGGTGGGCTACAATTCTCAATAGGTTTTCTCCCTCATTGCAGGTTAGGTAGTGCGAAAACAGGAAGTCCTCACATTACTGGCAAAGCACCAAAACACGCTGAAGGATTTTGGCGTAAAGTCTATGATGCTGTTTGGTTCCGTAGCAAGAGATGAAGCGCGAACAGACAGCGATGTTGATCTGCTGGTAGAGTTCGACCGTCCGGTCGGGTTGTTCACCTTTGTACGCTTGAAACGGTACTTGGAGGAGATTTTAGAGAGTTCGGTTGATCTGGGTACACCTGACTCCCTCAAACCTTATCTACGGGAACCTGTTTTCCGGGAGGCGATTCGTGCCTTCTAGAGACTGGCAAAATAGAGTAAGAGATGTACTAGCTGCGATTGCAGAGATCTGGGAGTTCACAAACGAGATAACCTTTGAGGAGTTTCAGAACGATCGAAAAACGATCAGAGCAGTTTTATATAACTTGACAATTATTGGTGAAGCAGTTCGTAGCATTCCACCGGATGTAGAAGCTTCACATCCTGAAATTCCCTGGGGCGATGTGCGTGGAATGCGAAATATTGTGATTCACGAGTATTTTCAAGTGAATCTGCCCATTATCTGGCAAACGGTTCAAGAAGACCTTGTTTCGTTAGAAGCTTCCCTTCAACAATTGATAAACCCTTGAGAAGGATGTATAATAGCAAAAGCAACGGCAGCATAACAACCCGGCTGGAGCGGACTACCGAGAGATCTTGGCGGTGTTCAAAGGTTGTTCGTAGCCGCTCAGCCGGAACGTTAGGCTGAGCGGCTTTGCTGCAAGCGCATCAGTAGAGTAGTTGAATTTAGGTGTTCATTTTTGTTAGCTTGTTTCGCAAACTTATATTTATGAAGAACGATGCTTGAGGACAATCAAAGTATCAATAAAAATGATGATGTGGGTAGAGTACTGTTGATTGACTTGGAAAATTGTCCTGGCCAAATTGATCAGCTACAAGAAAACCTAGAACAATTCTCACAAATTGTGATTTGTTATGCACAGACCGGAGCAAAAATACCTCTTGACTGGCTCATCCCATTAAGCGTAACGGTGAGTTCAAATAAGTTGAGAATTTTTAAGATGGCAAGTGGTGGTAAAAATGCAGCAGATTTTGGTATTTGCTTTTTTGCCGGAGCCTTAATGCAAGAATTGCACAAAGAAACACATTTTGTAATCATCTCAAATGATACTGATCTAGATCATGTTGTAAATTTACTTAAAGGTCAGGGACGTTCAGCAGAACGTATAGGTACCAAAAGAGAAGAAAAGGAAACTACTACTAAAGCTACAAAAACTACAGTTGAAACTACAGTTTCAAGTTCGCCAATCAAAATATATTGTATGCATCTCGTCACATACAGTAAAAATAGACCAGCAAGGAAAGATACTCTACTTAATAGCATTAAAAATAAGTTCAAAGGTTCTCCTGAAGCAGCAGTAGAAGTTTTTAGGTTGTTAACAACACAAGGCGCAGTAACAGTTTCAGACAACAAAGTATCTTATAACGATAAGAAAATAAAAGAGCTTGCGAAATAATCCAGATGTTACAGCCGTTCCCTCTCTCATGAAGTACGGTAAGAGCTGATTTATAAACAAAAGCTTAAGCAGCCAACCGACCTGTCATTAACCAGATGAGCGAGCCGTAAAGGCATCGCTTCACTCATGCTGGTGTGCAGTCCATTGGAGAAGTGAGGTTGGAGAACTGAGGAGTGAGAATTTACTTTTCTCGCTTCTCTTTCCTCGTCCTTGATCCAGCGCTTTGGTAAGATCTCAAACCCGGGTGCTTGTCGCGCAATTACCTCCACCCGCACCGACTCGCCACACACCTGCTGCACGGCTCGCTCAAAGTTCTCGCCAGCATACCCTTGGTCTACCCAAACGACCTCGAGGCGACTCAACCGACTCTGTGCTTCATGCAGAACTACCACCGCCCCTAAGCGCTCCGAAGCGTTGGCCTCACTCACGAGCATCCCAATGACGAAACCCTGCGAGTCTACGACGATATGGCGTTTACGGCCTTTAACCTTTTTGCCACCGTCATAACCGTACCTTGGGTTTCGACTTCGACGGCGATCGCATCCACTGTCGCTACCTCCCCAGAGGCAGTCGCGGTAAAACTGTCCTCGCAGAACTCCGGCCAGCCTGAATACGAATTACCCCGTAGCCCTCGGCGTCAGTAGACCGATAAGGTTGGCTGATGAAACACAAAAGAAATTATTTTGTCAAGTACTTGACAATAAACTTAACAATGCGTTACATTGTGTAACAACAGGACAGACAACACCCCTTACTCACAGAGGCAACAACGATGTATACCACCCAACTCGACAACGGCATTCTCAACAACTACGCTAAAGAGCCGGAAATGTA
>NZ_JBRCAD010000142.1:0-14268 GCF_053493415.1 Trichothermofontia sp.
GACCTGCCTGACCCCAAACCCCCGATCGTGGGCCGCGAGGCCAAGCCGATCCTGGCGGACTACACGCCCCCTTTCCCCCCGGCCTTAACGGTGCCGCCGGACATTGGCGAGTCCCTGCAAATTCTGACGGCCCTCATGACCGACAGCCGGGACCTGTTTCCGCCCCAAGTGAGCTTCACCGATCCGGCGGAGATGGCCCAAATTATCGACACCAATGCCTACGCCTTCTATCCCCAAGAACAGCAGGTCCATGCCCAATTCCTGAGCGCCCCGAATACGGGGATGGCGCGGGTGCTGCCCGCTGCGGTCTACCGCCAGGACCCGAATGTGTTGCACAATCGCCTGCTGCCCACCGTGGCCGAGAAATTCCCCTTTGCGCCCCTGATTATTTCCGCCACCAACCCGCCCCCCCAGATGGACCCGTCCTGGTTGCCCCGGCTGGCTCCCCAGGAGGCACAGCGCTACGGCTTTATGAACTTGCCTGCCCGTGAGACGGAAGCCTTTGTGCCCCGCCTGACGCTGCAACTGGAGGACGATCGCGTTCAACTGGTGCAGAAGGATTTGGACTATGGGTTCCTGGTCGATGTGGGGCCTGTGCCCCTGGATGCCCTCAATGCCGACTTAAGCCACCGCCAGTTGGCCCTCTCCCCCCAAAGTCGGCACTTTTTCCTGGCCTACCGTCCCCCCACCACCCTGGAGGCCCTCCAGGTTGATCGTCGTCGCTTCCTGTTTGGTGAGGGCCAAGCCTTTAATCTGCCCGAAGCGGTGACCACTGCTGTCCCCATGCAGTTGAACCACACCTACCTGTTGCGCACCCTCCAATTTGATCTGCCCGACCCGGTGCGTACTGGCAGGGCTGTACCGCGCACAGAACGTCGTGCTCTCCCCCTGAAGATGGACTTGCAAAGCCGGGATCTGCTCGTGGCATTCCAGCCCGTGCGACAACGACCTGACGGGAGCTATACCGTGCTGTGGCGAATTCTGGCCCAGTTTCCCGATCCGCAGATTGCCGATCTGGACCAGTTTGTACGCTTTTAGGGAGGTGTGTTGGGCAGTGGGCGACGGCGGGGGAGATAACCAACCGCGACCAGCGGTGATGCTCCTCCCTTTCTGGCTGCGGCAGCCCTAAATCGACAGCCCTAAATCGACAGCCCTAAAGCAGCATCCCTAAAAAACTTATCGGACCTGGAACTTCCAGTCCGTAAAATAGTTCAAAGCAGGTGAACCCTTTATTCTCTATAGCCTGACTTAACGCTACCATGACACATGCTGATGATCGTAGCTTCCTGCATCTTGGGACAGACCACCCTTCGCCCCCCCTGGGCCAGTGGATCGCAGCGGAGCGATCGCCCCGATCCCTGCACCCCACCTTACGGACACACCTCGCCCGTGGCCTGGTGTTGGTAACCCTGACGACCGTGGGTGTCCTATCGGGTATTTCGGCTGATCTGTCGAGTCGTACGCCCCGGCTCCTGTTCCAGGCCGCGGCCCAGGCCCAGTCCTATAGCGACGCCGATGTTGTCAACTACGCCCGTGCCTTTTTAGCGATCGAACCCGTGCGCCAACAGGCAATTCGGGAAATTGGCTCCAGTGCAACGGGGATTGTTTGTTCTGACAGCAACAGCTTTGATTCCCTACCCCGTGAACATCGATCGGTGGCGATCAACTATTGCAACCGATCCAGCGAGATTGTGGCGACCTTCTTTGGGTCTGATCCCGCCGGACGCCAGCGATTTAACGATATCTACCGACGGACCCGGGGCAATCCACCCGCTGACCCAGCCCTATATCAACGCGTCCTGAGCAAGATCTGCGAATTGGCTCCCAATAAGTGCAGCCGCTAGGGGCAGGCTCATGCTAGTCCTAACCCACCGCCTAGCAGCGGGCGAAAGCCTTCCCTCCCTAGCTGTGCCTCCCCTCACCCTGGCTCTTACGGCGGAAGATCGCGCCCGCAGCCGCCATCGCTTTACCACGGAGGAAGGTAGGGTGGTCTATCTGCGCCTCCCCAGGGGGACGGTCCTACAGCATGGAGACTGGTTGTTACCCGCAGGAGCGATCGATGATGCCTGGTTGGACCCTAGGGGCAATGCCGGTTCCATCAGCAATACGGACCATCCACGACCGGCGTCCCAACCCGAAAGCCGTGCCCCCGCTGCTCAAGATGTTGGCCCTGCTGTGCAGGTAGTGGCCAAACCCGAACCCGTCCTGACGGTGACCGCCGATTCTCTCCTAGCTCTCCTACAGGCGGCTTACCATTTGGGCAATCGCCATGTGCCCCTAGAGATTACGTCCCAGTATCTACGGCTAGCCCCTGATCCCGTTTTGCAGGCGATGCTCATGCACTTGGGTGTGACGGTCCGCTCCGAGTTAGCGCCCTTTCTACCCACAGGGGGGGTGTATTACCACAGCCATTAGCCGGATATTGGGCCTGGCGGACCTAGGAGGAAGGAAGACCCGTTTGTTGACAACTCCCCGGCCTAAAGGCGCGGGGATGTTTGGATCACAGAGTGTCTTAGACAGTCAGGCAAGCAAGGTAAAGCCTTCACCCTTCGCCCCCCGGCACTACCCGGTTTCGCTAGGCGTGGCGACGGGTAATCGGCAACTTCAGGACATCACACAATTCATAGGCTAGCCAATCCAACTCTCCTTCCGATAATTGAGTGCCAAGCAGCTCAAAATGTTGATTCTTGGCATGGATAATAATTTCTGGTTCTACCGCTGCGTTCTGACTTTCTGTATAGCTGGGTTTGATGTATTCGATCTGTTCGATATCCCGCCGCCGTGCCGTTTTCGGACGACTGTAGCGTAGGCCAAACATTTGCTTGCTCAAGGAGATTTGTTGTTCCGTAATCTCTAGGCGCAGTTTGCCCAGAGACGAGGGAATGACAAGCTCCACCCCTTCCCCCTGGCGTAAATACTGGATTTTACTATCGGCAGGTTGCGCGATCGCCTGGGGGACCGGAGGCGCACTCGGACGTGGGACATCTAGGGTCGCCAGGGCCTCCTGGGCCGAGGTAACGCGACGGGCTAGGTTTGGCTCAGTTAAACGGCTTAACCATTCCCCCAACTCCAAACTTAAATTGGGGATTTGCTGCACATCAATACGCATTCCCCGCTGGGGCAAGCTGGAGGGATGGGTGCCCGTCAGGAGCGTGAGCAGGGTGGCTCCCAAGCTATAGAGATCGGAGGCCGGAATGGCGCGGCCACTAAATTGTTCTGGGGGCATATAGCCATAGGTGCCTACCACTGTAAAGGCATTGGTGTCTTCGTTGTCACTAAAACTTTTCACGGAGCCGAAATCAACCAGATAAACCTGGCCCGTTTCTCCCGCTGCCGAGGTTCCCAGCAAAATATTGCCCGGTTTAATATCCCGATGGATGACGGGGGGATCTTGACTGTGGAGGTAAACCAGAATCGTCAGAACGGCACGGGCGATCGCCTTCACCTCCCCCTCGCTGAAGGTACGTCCACTGGTCAAAAAATCCTCCAGCGACTTGCCCTGCATATAGGTTTGCACCAAGGCTAACCCCCGTCCAGTGCGGGAGTTCAGCTCAAAATAGTCAATATATTGGGGAATGGCTGGGTGAGAGAGGGACTTCAGGGTCTCGGCCTCCCGGCGAAAGAGCTTCAGGGCATCCCCCTCTAGCTGCTGGGCCAAGGCGATCAGCTTAATCACTACGTGCTGCTGGGTTTGGGGATCATGGGCGAGGAGGGTTCGGCGTCCTGGTTGTTGGCCAAGTTGGCGAAGAACTTCATAGCGATCGGCCAAAAGTGTTGCTGCCATTACTGATGCCCTGGTAGTCAATGTGATGTATTTTGAGCCGTGACATGACGAATACTAAAATACCAGCACCCCTGCCTGAAATTTTATAGCGAATCCCCAATTCTGATCTGAGATGACTTCAAGATGACTTCCCCGCCCCCCTTTCCTAGTCCAATGCTGCCAAACCCTAAAACCTCACCCCCATCCCTGCGTGCCCAAATGCACCCTTTGATCCAGGGGCTGGCGGATTGCATTGAGTCAGCTTGGCGGCAATATCTCGATTTATCCCCTTATCCGCTGCCACCGGAGTTTGGCTATGTGGAAGGCCGGATGGAGGGTGAGAAATTGACGATCGCGAATCAGTGTTATCAAGCGCCCCAGTTTCGCAAGTTGCACTTGGAGTTGGCCAAGGTGGGGGCAAACCTGGATATTTTGCACTGTGTGATGTTCCCCCGCCCAGAATATGACCTACCGATGTTTGGCTCCGATCTGGTGGGTGGTCGCGGTCAAATTAGTATGGCGATCGCCGATCTTTCCCCCGTTAGCGAGGATCACACCCTCCCCGCCAGTTACCAAACCGCCCTCAGCAGCCTGCCCGCCCTCGAATTTGCCCAAACCCGCACCTTACCCGACTGGGGCACCATTTTTTCCGAGTTTTGTGTGATCATCCGCCCCAGCAGCCTGGAGGAAGAAGCCCGCTTCCTGCAACGGGTGGCGGCCTTTTTGACAATCCATTGCCAGCAGGCGATCGCGGCCCAACCCGTCTCCCCGGCTCAGCAGGAAATGATCCTGGCGGGTCAACACCACTACTGCGCCCAACAGTTACAGAATGATAAAACCCGACGGGTCCTGGAAAAAGCCTTTGGGGCCGAGTGGGCTGATCGCTATATGACGACCGTTCTATTCGATACGCTCGCGTAGTGTCTTTACCGGAGAATCGCCGAGTGTTCTGCCAAACTTAATTTTGTCGGTCGGGTCAAACACAGGGTGCCCCAACCAGGCTAGTGCAGCAAACATACCGTTTTGCCAGGTTCCTTTTGCCAAGTTCCTAGTCACAACTTTAGGCGTTGCGGGCTAGAGCGAGATCTACACACGTCGCATGATTAAGTATGCACGGCACTAGTCAGTATATTGGTCAGTATATTGGGCCTCGCAAGCCCGACACCCACCGATACTCCCATTAAGCATGACAGCCGATTCGGCTTAACCGGCCCCGCGCGCGCGATCGCGGCTCACGCGCATTCGTGGGGTTGGCAGCCTACCTGCGGCCTACCCAATGCCGCCTGCCTGCCACTGGCACAATGACTTTGTTCGTAATAACGACTTCAGTCGTCATCCGGCTTGCCCACCGCCCCTAGCAGCGGCCATTCGACCACCCACCCGGCAAAAATCCCTAGCGTAGACAGCCAAGTTACCAGGGATCGAGGTTACCATTCAAATCAACTTTTCAGCGAGGTCCCCTGTGAACATTGAGCGGTTGGATCATCTTGTCCTCACCGTCCGTGACCTAAATGCCACCTGTACGTTTTATACCCAGGTGTTGGGCATGACCTTGGTAACCTTGGCTCCCGATCGCCCTGCGTTGCTCTTTGGGTCACAACGCATCACCCTGCACGTGCAGGGTCAACCCCAAAGTCTACGCGCCCTACAGCCCGTCCCTGGCTCTGCTAACCTCTGCCTGGTGACCTCGGTTCCCCTACCCCGGCTGATGCAGCGCCTACACCACTACGGGGTGCGAGTCATCGAAGGGCCGCTCAAACGCCCCGGCGCGTCAGGGATGTTGCTCTCGATCTACTGCCGCGACCCGGATGGTAACCTGCTGGAATTAGCCAACGAGATCGGCGATCGTCCGGGTGAAGATGACCCAACCTAACCCCCGCTCCTTTCCCCATCCCCAACCCTCCTACCGTGAGCCGGGCAGCCTGGTCATTGTTTCGGTAGCTGAGGCAGTTTAGCGTTGAGCGAATGCCTGAGCAGGCCCAACATCTGAGAACGATTATCCAACAATTTGCATTTTTAGGATCTAGGAAACCAAGCAGTTACCTTCATTACCTTTCCCTTGCGATGGGCACATGGCTACTGCTAGCATCGTTGGTTTTGACGATCGGTGATCCCACAAAAGCCCGGTAGATATGCGGGAATACCGCCCTCGAAGTCCTGGGCAATCCCAAGGGGGCAGCCTAACTCGAACTTTACTCTAGGTAAATATTATACTTTATTAACTGGAACCTTTCCCAATGATTGGGTGAAGAGGAGATTTCATCCTTGACCTGAATGACCTGGAACGTTTGCCTGGTAATGACTTTAGCAAAATTGTGAATAAACTCTAAACAGGGTTCATAAGGAATTTTTCATATTTATAGCCTTACCCCTATGGCAAGATTATGTCAGTATCGCAGTGCAAGAAGTTAATCACTGTAATGTTTGATTCCTTCGAACTGATTCCTGCTAAGAATTATGTCAATTGTCAGGGATTGAAAATGTGTAGTTAGCCAACCCATTGTTTTGGGTATTTTACGATTAGAAGATCCTGTGAGCCGCTTGTGAATCCTTTCTCAATTGCTTAGACACTTAGACAAATCAACCGATCACTAGACAGATAGAATTTGGAGAACTGTTATGGTTCAGACACCCTCTCGCGAAAGCACAACCAGCCCGTCCGCCAAGGACACGGCGCTCATCCTTTGGTTCCAGGAAGTGGGTATTGCCGATATTCCCCAGGTGGGGGGTAAGAATGCCTCACTGGGTGAAATGATTCAGCAATTGACCCCCAAGGGCGTGAGTGTGCCCGATGGGTTCGCCACCACCGCCTACGCATTCCGCTATTTCATTCAAGAAGCCGGGATTCAAGATGAACTGCGTCGGATCTTTGCCGACCTGGATGTGGAAAATGTCCAGAACCTGCGCGAACACGGCAAGCAAGCCCGTCAACTGATCCGCCAAACCCCGTTCCCGAAGCCCCTGGAAGATGCGATCGTGCAAGCCTATGCCCGCATGTGCGATCGCTACGGCAAGAACACGGACGTGGCGGTGCGCTCCAGTGCCACGGCAGAAGATTTGCCGGATGCCAGCTTCGCCGGTCAACAGGAAACCTACCTGAACGTCCACGGGGCCCGGGCGGTGTTGGAATCCTGCCACAAGTGCTTTGCTTCACTGTTTACCGATCGCGCCATTTCCTACCGCACGATCAAGGGCTTCGACCACTTTGAAGTGGCCCTGTCGGTGGGTGTCCAAAAGATGGTTCGGTCGGACTTGGCCTCCTCTGGGGTGATCTTCTCGATCGACACGGAAACGGGTTTCCGCAATGCCGTGCTGATCACCTCCGCCTATGGGTTGGGTGAAAACGTGGTGCAAGGGGCGGTCAACCCGGATGAATTCCTCGTCTTCAAGCCAACGTTGCAAGAGGGGTTCCGGCCCATCTTGTCGAAGCGCTTGGGGACGAAAGAGATCAAGATGATCTACGACGAAGGCGGCACCAAGCATACCAAGAATGTTTCCGTGCCCCCCGCCGAGCGCAACTGCTATTCGGTCAGTGAGGATGAAATCCTGCAATTGGCCAAGTGGGCGTGCCAGATTGAGCAGCACTACTCCACGGTGCGCGGGATGCCCACCCCGATGGACATTGAATGGGCTAAGGATGGCATTACGGGCGAATTGTTCATCGTCCAAGCCCGTCCGGAAACGGTGCAATCCCAGAAGAATCAGAGCGTGCTGCGTGCCTATCACCTGCTGGAACACTCCAATGTCCTCACCAGCGGTCGCAGCGTTGGGGAAGCGATCGGTCAGGGTAAGGCCCGCGTGATCATGAGCGTCAATGAAATTGATGTCTTCAAGCCCGGTGAAGTGCTGATCACCACCCGGACGGACCCGGATTGGGAACCGATCATGAAGCAGGCTAGCGCGATCGTCACCGACCAGGGCGGACGCACCTGCCACGCCGCGATTATTGCCCGTGAAATGGGGATTCCGGCGATCGTCGGTTGCGGCACCGCGACCAGCGATGTCAAGACTGGCCAGGATGTCACTATCTCCTGTTGCGAAGGGGACGAAGGGAAGGTCTACGAAGGGCTGCTGAAGTTTGAGGTGGAAGAAACGCCCCTCGACAACGTGCCGGAAACCCGCACCAAGATCATGATGAATGTGGGCAATCCGGAAGAAGCCTTCAGCCTGTCCATGATCCCCAACGATGGCGTGGGTTTAGCCCGGTTGGAATTCATCATCGCCAACCACATTCAGGTTCACCCGCTGGCCTTGGTCAAGTTTGACGAACTCAAGGATCAGTATGCCAAAGCTAAGATTGCCGAACTGACGGCTCTCTATGAAGACAAGCCCCAGTACTTTGTCGATAAGCTGGCCCAGGGCATTGCCACGATCGGGGCTGCCTTCTATCCCAAACCCGTGATCGTCCGCATGTCCGACTTCAAGAGCAACGAGTATGCCAGTCTGCTGGGGGGGCGCGAGTTCGAGCCGGAGGAAGAAAACCCGATGATCGGCTGGCGGGGGGCCTCGCGTTACTACGATGAGCGCTATCGTGATGCCTTTGCGCTGGAATGTCAGGCGATGAAGCGGGTGCGCGATGAGATGGGGCTGGCCAATGTGATCCCGATGATCCCCTTCTGCCGGACCCCAGAGGAAGGTCGGCGGGTGCTGACGGAAATGGCCAAGCATGGGCTGCGGCGTGGCGAAAACAGCCTGCAAGTCTATGTGATGTGCGAACTGCCCAGCAACGTCATTAACGCCGATGAGTTTGCCGAAGTCTTTGATGGCTTCTCGATCGGCTCGAATGACCTGACCCAGTTGACTTTGGGCCTCGATCGCGACTCAGCCTTGGTCGCCCACCTGTTTGATGAGCGCAATATTGCTGTCAAGCGCATGGTCCAAATTGCCCTCAAGGCTGCTAAGAAGTACAACCGCAAGATTGGCATCTGCGGCCAAGCACCGAGCGACTATCCCGAATTTGCCCGCTTCCTGGTGGAGGAAGGCATTGATTCCATGAGTCTGAACCCGGATTCCGTCCTCAAGACCATTCTGGATATTGCCAAGGTGGAGTCACCGGACGGCGGTTTGATGGATACGGTCATGGATGTGGCCCAGGTGAAATAGCCAAGCTTGGATTCCCTGATTGGCTCTAGAGGCTTAGCTTAGGGTAAGTCTCAGCAGGGTGGGCAGTTGTGTCCACCCCTTTTTGATCGGCTCTACACTTCGAGCGATCAAGTACTACTGGGGGGATGGGGATGCACGGGTAACCACACCTGAAATTCAGCGCCTTGCCCCGGTTCACTAATACAGCGCAACTCGCCGCCATGCCCTTCGGTGACAATCTGGCGGGCGATCGCTAATCCCAACCCCCGTCCCTGTCCCACGTCTTTGGTGGTAAAAAAAGGATCAAACATTCGGGCTTGGACAGCCAGGGGAATGCCGGGTCCGGTATCAGCGATCGCGATCGCGACCCAAGCGGGGTCAGGTTGCCAGGTACGAATCGTAATGATCGCGGGTGAAGGGGGGGCAGACGCAGGGGCGAGGGTCACCGCATCGATCGCATTATTTAGAAGATTGAGAAATACCTGGTTAATCTGTCCGGCATGGCAAGCCACCGCCGGGAGAGGTTCATACTGTTTAATGAGTTGAATCCCGCTCTGGAGCCGATGTTGGAGAATCAGTAGGGTACTTTCAAGCCCTGGGTGGAGATCAACGGCTTTATAGCCAGCCTCATCCAGACGGGAAAAGTTGCGTAGGGACAACACAATTTCCCGAATCCGACGACTGCCCTCTTCCATCGATCGCATTAACTCGGCGCTGTCCTGCCGGATATAGTCCAACTCAGCCGCCACTAAGTCGGCCAGTTCCGACGGCGAAGCCGTTTCCACTTCCGGCAAATCCAGGATGTGGGCGATCGCCTGTACGAGTTGATGACGTTCCGCTGGGAGTAGGGTCAGCCCCGCCATTTCGTAGCGCTCAATCAGGCGATTGAAGATCTCAAAATAGCGGCTGGCATAGGGAAGATTGGCATGGATAAAGGTATTGGCGTTATTAATCTCATGGGCGATGCCCGCCACCATTTGCCCCAAACTTGACAACTTTTCGCTTTGGATTAACTGGGCCTGGGTGGCCTTCAGTTCCTCGAGGGTGGCTTGTAATTGTTCAGCCTGTTGTTGGGCCTGGACGGCTGCCTGTTGGACCTGGGTGTATAGTTCGGCCTGTTGGATGGCGATCGCGGCTTGGGCTGCCAACTGTTGTAGGAATTCTGTCTCCCAGGACAGCCAGGAGCGGGGGCTGCGGCATTCGTGGGCAATCAGGAGGCCCCACAGGCGATCGTGGGGGTGGGTAGCCGTGGTCTCGCCAATCAAAATCGGCACAATTAGGTTTGCCTGCACCTGTAGCCGTTTCAGGAAATTAATATGGCACTCCCCCAGGGTTGAGTTGGCCACATCATTCACGGCCCGCACGCGCCCTTCCAAATATAAGTGGGCATATTCCCCAGAAAAGCAATCATCTTGGCCAATGCTCCCTAACACTGACTGCCATCCCGTATCCACATCTTCGACGACGACTATCCCCTGCCAGTCCGCCTGAAACTGGTAAATGACAACGCGATCGGTCTGGAGGAACTGGCGCACCTCCCTGACGATCGTTTGTAGCACGGTCTCTAACTCCAGGCTGCGGTGGATCGTGGCATTGATCCGATTGAGCAGATCCAGCCGCTGAACCTGTTGCTGTAACTGCTGTACCGACATCGATCGATAGGTCGCTGGTACGGTGAGGGGCACAGGCGTTGGAGCAGGCACCACTTCGGAATCAGGGTTTGCTGGCTCTGCGTCCTCGCTACTCGCCAAGGGCTGATCGCGGGAAGCTGACGCCTGGGTATGTCTAGTCCACATAAGACAGTAATCTAATAAAAGCCGTTGCTCAAAGGGGCCACCTTACTTTATTCGTGGCTGCAATGCCCTATCGGTAGAAACTACCCCCGTGGATGTCAACCGTAGTGACACCCCTTATCTTTTCAGTGTAACGACTTGGTGTAGCGATATCATCTGCTAGTTGGGCCATCGCGATCGGTTGTACGCCTACCCGCTGGGGTTGGAATGGCCAGTCTCCTAGCCCGATGAGCCAGCCGCCCCCCGTTGCCTTCCCCTCTGTATCCCTGTCTCATTCTTGACTTTCCTTGGTATCTATGAGTACTCCTGTTTCGATCCCCAGTCCCCATAGTCCAATTCAGTTTGGTACGGATGGTTGGCGGGGGGTGATTGCGGCTGACTTTACCTGCGATCGCCTGGCCCAAGCGGCTAGCGCAGCGGCCCAAGTTCTTTACCAAACCTACGGACCCGCAACCCAGAGCCGCACGATTCTGGTGGGGTACGATCGCCGTTTCCTCTCAGAGGTCTTTGCCCAAGTCACCGCAGCGGCGATCGCGGCCCAGGGCTTGGAACCCCTGCTGGCGGATACCTATGCCCCAACCCCCGCCTTCAGTTGGGCGGCCCACCAACGGGGTGCCCTCGGTGCCCTCGTAATTACCGCCAGTCATAATCCGGCCCACTACTCTGGGTTAAAGATCAAAGGGGCTTTTGGGGGTTCGGTGCCGCCGGAGGTAACCCAACAGGTGGAAGCGGCGATCGCTCCCCAATTCCAACTGGCTCCCCAAGCCACCACCCAGCCCTTTCCGACCTTCGATCCCTGGGAGGACTACTGTCGGGCACTGGCAACGAAGGTGGATGTTGCGGCCATCCGGGAGGCGATCGCGGCGGGACGGTTGCAGGTGTTTGCCGATGTCATGCATGGGGCGGCAGCGGGGGGCTTGGCCCGGATTTTAGGGATTGACATTCATGAATTGCGTGGCGATCGCGATCCCCTCTTTGGTGGTGGTGCTCCGGAACCCCTGCCCCGTTACCTGGGGAGTCTCCTCAGTCAACTTCGCCAGCACGCAGAGACGGCGACGGCTGGCACGGTGGCGATCGGTTTTGTGTTTGATGGCGACGGCGATCGCATTGCGGCGGTCAATGGTCAGGGCGAATTTCTGAGTCCCCAGATTTTGATCCCCGTGTTGATTGAGCATCTGGTCATCCGCCAGCACGGTCAAGGTGAAGTGATTAAAACCCTCAGCGGCTCGGACCTGATTCCCCAGGTAGCCCAACTGCATCAGTTGCCAGTCTACGAAACCCCGATCGGGTATAAATACATTGCCGATCGCATGTTGGAGCGGGCGACCCAGCAGCAGCCAGTGCTGCTGGGGGGGGAAGAGTCGGGCGGTATTGGCTACGGGACCCATGTGCCGGAACGGGATGCCCTGCTGTCGGCCCTCTATTTGCTGGAGGCTTGCACCCAGTCTGGGCAAGATTTGAGTGCCCTCTATGACCAATTAGTTGCTCAAACGGGCTTACGCTCGGTCTACGATCGCATTGATTTGCCCCTCGCCAGTTTGGAAGCCCGTGCCCATCTCCTAGAGCAGTTGCAAACCCAGCCGCCCCAGGTCGTGGCCGGAGCAACTGTGCAATCGCTTCAGGCGATCGATGGGTATAAGTTCCGTCTAGGGGCTGGCTACTGGTTGCTTATTCGCTTTAGTGGCACTGAACCCTTACTGCGCCTCTACTGCGAAGCCCCCACGGCGGCCCAAGTTGAGGCAACCCTGGCTTGGGCCAAGGAATGGGCCTTGACGACGCCTTAGCTAGGACGCCTTAGCCGAACCGATCACTGTACCTCAATATTGGGTGAAAAGCCGCATCTTGAACCATGACCATTCTTGTCGTCGCAACCGGTAACCCCGGCAAACTCAAGGAGCTAGAAGCCCACCTAGGCGATTGGGACTGGCAATTACAGTTGAAACCCGAAGACCTGGAAGTGGAAGAGACGGGAGATAGTTTCGCGGCGAATGCCTGTCTTAAGGCGACCGCTGTGGCCCAGGCAACGGGGCAATGGGCGATCGCCGACGATTCTGGCCTAGCTGTCCATGCCCTCAATGGGGCACCGGGAATCTACTCGGCCCGTTACGGTGCCACGGATACGGAACGGATTGAACGTCTCTTAACCGAGTTAGGAGATACGACCGATCGCCGCGCCCAATTTATCTGCGCTATTGCCCTAGCCCGTCCCGATGGCACGATCGCTCTCCAAACCGAGGGCCGGTGTTCGGGGGAAATTCTGCGATCGCCCCGTGGGAGCGGTGGATTTGGCTACGATCCGATTTTCTATGTGCCGGAGTACGGGTTAACCTTTGCCGAAATGGCTCCTGTATTCAAGCGATCGATCAGCCACCGGGGACAAGCACTCGCCGCCCTTGAACAGCAAATAGGCACCGCGAAAAATACCCAGCCTGCGCCCCCAAGCCATGTTATCCCATCGGTTGGGGCCGTTGAACGGCCCTCATCCCAAATAAATCGAAGTGCCGAAATGGTAAAAGCATACGAGGAGGCGAAGCCTCTGCCCTACATTAGCAGCATTGAACGCATAGCCTTAGAGAAAGGTCGCCAGGAAGGTGAACAGATCGGGCGGCAGGCAGGTCGCCAGGAAGGTGAACAGGTTGGCTTGGTTAGGGGACGCCAGGAAATGTTGATGGCGTTGTTGGAGTCGCAGTTTGGGGAGGTTGATCGCGCGCTCCTGGACCTCATCCCGCACCTATTGCAATTGTCTAACCGTGAGGCGACGCAGTTAATTTTGCAGCGATCGCGTGAGGAACTCATTGCCCATTTTGGGGCCTAGGCGCAATGCCCGAACGCAGCGACAACGACAGTCCTTGGAAGTTGGTTCTGGAAGCCTATTTCCCCGAATGTCTCCAGTTCTTTTTCCCCGATTTGTACAGCGCGATCGACTGGAGTCGTCCCTATGCGTTTCTGGATACGGAACTACAACAGGTAGTACGCGATGCCTCGTTGGGTCGTCGATTTGCGGACAAGTTGGTCAAGGTGTGGCTGAAAAATGACCAGGAACTGTGGATTCTCATTCATGTTGAGGTCCAAGGTCGCAAAGACACCCAATTTGCGCAGCGGATGTATCAATATAATTACCGGATCAATGATCGCTACGATCGCCCTGTGGTCAGCCTTGCGATTCTCTGTGACTCCAGCCCCACTTGGCGACCGACGACCTATGAACAAACTACGCTGGGCTGTCAGATCAGGTTCCAATTTCTCAGTGTGAAGTTGCTAGACTACAAGCAGCGGTGGGCAGAGTTAGAAGCGAGTGACAACCCGTTTGCGACGGTAGTGATGGCCCATTTGCGGGCACAGGCAACCCGTCGGAAACCGAGCGATCGCAAGACTTGGAAATTTAACCTGATCCGGCGGCTGTATGAACAGGGCTACGATCGTCAGGACATCCTCAACTTGTTTTTGTTCATTGACTGGGTGATGGCACTTTCCGCAGAATTGGAACAGGCGTTTTGGCAGGAAGTAAAGGAATACGAGGAGGCGCAACAAATGCCATATATCAGCAGCGTCGAACGGATTGGCATGGAGAAGGGACTGGCACAAGGTCGCCAGGAAGGTCGCCAGGAAGGTGAACAGATCGGGCGGCAG
>NZ_JBRCAD010000143.1:0-5227 GCF_053493415.1 Trichothermofontia sp.
CCCCCAGCCAACCCCTCACGCCGATGGAGCGGCTGAAGCAGTCGGGAAAACGCTGGATCGAAATTGACACTTCACGGCAGCGTCTTTTTGCTTGGGAGGGCAATAAGCAGGTGTATGCCGTTATTGTGTCTACAGGCAAGGCATCAACGCCCACCCCATCCGGGATCTTCGCCATCCAAAGTCGCCATCGCTACGCCCGAATGCGGGGGGCCGACTACGATGTCCCGGATGTTCCCTACACCATGTACTACTCCGGCAACTATGCCATTCATGGTGCGTACTGGCATCACCGCTTTGGCACACCGGTTAGTCACGGCTGTGTGAATGTCGCGGTCGATCATGCCAAATGGTTATTTGAGTGGGCAAGCATTGGAACACCCGTCGTCGTGCATCGCTAGGGAAAACCTCCCTAGCAGAGCCGACGATCGAGGCTGCACCGTTCGTAGTAACGACTTTAGTCATCCGTTCGTAGTAACGACTTTAGTCATCCGTTCGTAGTAACGACTTTAGTCGTCCGTTCGTAGTAACGACTTTAGTCGTCCGTTCGTAGTAACGACTTTAGTCGTCCGTTCGTAGTAACGACTTTAGTCGTCCGTTCGTAGTAACGACTTTAGTCGTTATGGGCTAAAGCCCCAGCCACAAACCGTTCAAGAAACCGTGCAAAGTTTATGCAATCCCCCAGCTTAGCGTCCACCCACGGTAATCGCATCGACCTTGATATGAGGTTGGCCAACCGTCACATAGATACTGCCACTGATAGAGCCGCAGAAGCCTGCTGCCAAGCCCAAATCCTGGGAACTCATGGAGATGCGGTTCATAATTTCCTGGGCATCGCCAATGAGAGTGGCCCCCTTGAGGGGTTTGGTAATGCGACCATTTTCGATCAGGTAAGCTTCATCAACACCAAAGTTGAACTGCCCCGTGGCTCCGACGCTACCACCGCCCATTTTTTTGCAGTAAATCCCCCGATCGATCGAGGCAATGAGCTCCTCGTTGGTGTAATTTCCTGGCGCGATGTAGGTATTGCGCATTCGTGAGGCTGCCGCATAGGCATAGTTCTGACGGCGGCCACTGCCCGTGCGGGGATGCCCAGTTCGCCAAGATCCAGCCCGATCGGCCAGGAAGTTTTTCAGGATACCGTTTTCAATCAAGAGGGTGCGTTGGGCAGGCATACCCTCATCATCCATATCGATCGTGCCAAAGGCTGTCGCCGTGAGCCCCTCATCCCAAGCAGTGAGGTTTTCGTGGGCAATTTTTTCGCCCTTTTTATCCCAAAAGGGGGTTGTCTTGCGTTCAATCTGGGTCGTTTCCAATAGATGGCCGCAAGCTTCATGGAAAATGACGCCGCCGAAACGATTCGCCATGACGATCGGATAAGTCCCCGATTCCACATAGTCAGCATAGAGCATTTGCCCCGCCGCCTCAGCAATTTCTGCCGCATCCTGGGTGAAATCCCAATGGCGCAAAAAGTCCGGTTGGCTGGTAGCCCCCTGACGATGGCCGATCGACGATCGGTGCTCGCCATCAGCGCACAGAAGGCTCATACCCACGGATTGGGTCAGGCGAATATCCCTGGCAAAGGTGCCATCACTAGCCGCCACTAAAACCTCCTGCCAATCCCGGAAATAGAGCGCCCGTCGGGATTGAATATGGCGGGCCTGCGTCTGAAGTTCACTGGTCGCCGCCAAGAGCACATCCCCCATCTCCTGCATCGAGCTACACTGCTGTATCCAGGCTTCCTTTTGCCCCCGGTCCGCATAATCGCGCAGAGGCTCCAGGTTCACCTCTGGGATAAATGCCCCCGGCATGGGAGCGGGCAACCCCAGGATCGACAGGCCCTTTTCCAGGGCCGTCCGCAGCCCCGTAAAGGATAGATCATTAGTACTGACATAACAATCCTGAGTGCCTCGGAAGACACGCACCCCCGCCCCGGTGGACAGGCGCGGCGAAATGCTGGTAACGGCATCCTCTTCCGCCATGCCACTAATGTAGTTCACCCGCTCCAGGAAAAATTCCACAAAATCAGCCCCCGCTGCCCGTCCCAGGCCCAGGAGCGTGGCCAGGGTGCCCTCCCAGGCCTCATCAAAGCGATCGCGCGTCGCTGTCGTTTGCAAGGTCGGTAATTCTTGAGACCGCAACAGGGTGATCGGTGACATAGCGGTAATTATTTTCCTTTTGAGGATGGGAGTCGGTGAATGATCTCGTCTTTCGCTAGTCTAACAAACCCGCTTCACCAATCTCTGCTTCCTGGGGCAAAGTGGGCTGGGTCGGGGCAGTGACCGGAGTTGCCACCCGATACAGAGCCGGGAGTTGACGATACTGTTGATTAAAATCAATCCCGTAGCCCACGACAAAACAATCGGGAATCGTCAGGCCCAGATAGTCGATCGTCACGGGTACTTGGCGACGATCGGGCTTGTCCAGTAGGGCGCAGAGGGCGAGGGAAGCGGGCTGAAGGCTATGTAAATAGGCCATCGCCCGTTGGGTGGTTAACCCGGTATCAACGATATCTTCAACGATAATGACGGGCTGGTTCTCGATTGCCGAGGCCCTAAGACCCAGGTGAATGTGCACTTGCCCCGAACTGACCATGCCAGACCCATAGCTAGATAGGCGAATGAACTCAATGCCAGCGATCGGAATCTCCAGACACCGAACCAGGTCTGCCAAAAAGATAAAGGACCCTTTGAGAATGCCCACGAGGACGGGGGGCCGTTGGGCATAGTCACGGGTGATCGCCTGGGCGATCGCTTGAACCCGTATAGCAATATCAGCTTCCGAGACTAGGGGAATCAGGCAATCTTCCACATTCCTGCCCTGAGTAACTATTGTGACCAACCCTTGTGACTTTCAGGCCCATCATCGCAAATGTGGATCTGAAACTCCATTCCTTATAGGGCAGCTTTGCACCCCATAGGTTAACCGCCGTACCGTCAATATCATTGCCATTCCTATCCTACGCCCGAACCAGCATCGCTGTGGCACCGGATACTGGGCGGTGTACGATCGGGCGGTCGCAGTCACCCATTACCAGTGTTAGCGTACGGTTTTTCCCAAGCCCCACTGGGGGCCTACCCAATGATGGACGCAGCGCTTGACAAGCTATAGCGGTAGTCACACTCATTAGGACATTGCCAAGGCTTTGATCAACAAGGGGCTGAAGCCCCTTGTCCTAACCTGAATGACGATGGCTATAGTCCTGGGTTGGGCGAGGAATGCCCTGAAGCGCCCACCAATGCCGCGAGCGCTTGGGAGGCTTCAGATCTGCTCTAATAATGCCTGTAAGGCCGCCTGAATTTCCGCTGGGGTCGTGGTGGAAGTCCCGAACTGGCGCACCACCAAACTGGCGGCAAGGTTTCCCAACACTGCCGCCTCCCAGCTAGAGGCTCCCGCAATCAGAGCGAGGGTTAGGGCCGCAACCACCGTATCCCCTGCCCCCGTCACATCAAACACATCGGTTTTATTAAACGCGGGAATCAGGGTCACCGCACCCCCTGCCTCTGGTTCCCAAAGGGCCATACCCGCTTCCCCCCGGGTGATCAGGATTGTGTGGGCATCGGTGAGGGCCAGCAGATCCCGGCCCGCCTGTTGGAGGGTAGCGTGATCGCGAATTGGGTAGCTAACGGCCTGTTCCGCCTCCGGTAGATTGGGGGTAAACACGGTCGCCCCTCGGTAGCGGCTCAAGTGCTGTTGGGCATCCACAATGGTGCGGGGATGGGCCAGCGCAGCGGTGATCACGGGGGCCGTCAGCACCCCATCGCCGTAGTCAGAGCAGACGATCGCATCAACGTGGGGTACCTGGGCCTGGATCTGGGCCGCTAGTTGGTGTTGCCGTTCTAAGCTGGGCAGGGCATCGGAGCGGCGATCGACCCGGACAATTTGTTGGGTCACGGATTGGCGAGCATGACCTGAAATCCGGGTTTTAGTGACCGTGGGGCGATCGCAATCAACCAAAATGCCCCTGGTGTCAACCCCCACCTGCACAAACAGATCGTGCAACACCTGCCCTTGGGGATCATCCCCCACTAGGCCCACCACCTGTACCTGGGCACCCAGGCGAGCCAAGTTGTAGACCGCATTGGCTCCCCCCCCTGGCACTTGACGGGTTTCCTCATGCCGCAGGATCAAGACCGGAGCTTCCCGTGAGAGCCGCTCCACCTGACCTTGGAGAAACTCATCCAGGGTGAGATCTCCGACCACCAAAACCCGTGCCCGCTTAAATTGGGTCAAGAGGGCTTGTAGGCGGGGGGCCGCCGCCCGCAGGCGATCACTAAAAGCCCTATCAAACGCCATTGCCAAAATCCGACTCCTGGCTCAAGATTCCTAGTTAGGCACTGCCGACTAAAGCCTACACGACAACCGTTGCCGGTCTGGTTGCAGCACTAGATTACCATCGCGTTTAGCCAACCACACCGGTATGGGTTTCCCCACAGCCCCACAGCGCCCATCCAGAGAGATCGCCCATTAAAGTAGAGAATGGATCGCGCTCGTCGCCCGTTAGCCGCGATCGTCCTTGCCCCTTGCATCCGCCCGTGTCCCTATGAGCCGCACCTATATTGCTACCGGGATTAACCTCAAGAGTATGCCCCTGGGGGAATACGATCGCTTACTGACTATCCTGACAGCGGAACACGGGCTAATACGAGCGGTCGCTCCCGGTGCCCGCAAGCATCAGTCGAAATTAGGGGGGCGTAGTGCCCTCTTCGTCGTCAACCAATTGCAAATTGTGGCAGGCCGAACGCTGCCTAAGGTGATCCAGGCCGAAACCCTGATCTCCTATCCCCGGCTCAGTCAGGACCTCTGCAAGCTCACGGCGAGTCAATACCTAGCGGAAATAACCCTCTGCCAAGCCCTCACCCAACAACCCCAAACCGAGTTATTCCACCTGTTAACCGAACACCTGGGTCGCCTAGAGCGGTTGCCCAGGGTACCTCAGGATCGGGCCACAGCAGCCACGAGCGAACTTGCGGTTCTGTCCCATCTGGCCCATGCCACCTTTCACCTGTTGGCCCTAGCGGGGATTGCGCCACAGGTGCAGATGTGTTGTTTGACCCAACAACCCCTCATCCCGGATTTTACGAGCCAGACCGGGCAGGTTGGCTTTAGTGTGGGGGCTGGGGGCACCATTAGCCCCGCCGCGATCGCCCACCTCAGCCTGTCCCAGCCCAGCCTGCCTCAATCCAATCTTTGCCCGACGCCAGGGGAGGTTTCCCACCCACCCACCCCC
>NZ_JBRCAD010000144.1:0-8313 GCF_053493415.1 Trichothermofontia sp.
AGAGGAGAGAGTGCTGAGAATAGAGAATAGAGGAAAGAGAATAGAGGAAAGAGAATAGAGGAAAGAGCGATGAGGCCAGAAGAAAGAGTGCTGAGAAGAGAGGAAAGAGCGATGAGGCCAGAAGAAAGAGTACTGAGAATAGAGGAAAGAGCGATGAGGCCAGAAGAAAGAGTGCTGAGAAGAGAGGAAAAAGCGATGAGGCCAGAAGAAAGAACAATTAGATAAGGACTGGCTGCTGGCCCCTCTCTTCTCTCTCCTCTCTCCTCTCTCCTCCATTCTCTATGCTCACGTGAGGGCCGCGATCGACACCTTCGCCGCCACCTGTTGGGCGATCGCCACCAATGCCTTGGCCGAGGCGGAATCCGGTTCCCCAACGACAATGGGAACCCCGCGATCGCCCCCCTGACGCAGGGAAATTTCCAGCGGCACACAGCCCAACAAGGGCACTTGCAATTCCTTCGCTGTCTTCTCGCCGCCACCCGAACCAAAAATGTCATATTGCTTATCGGGTTGATCGGGCGGGATAAAGTAGCTCATGTTTTCGACAATGCCCAGGACCGGCACCCCCATCTGTTGGAACATTTTCAAACCCTTGCGGGCATCCAGCAGGGCCACATCCTGGGGCGTAGTCACGATCACGGCCCCGGCCATCGGGACTGCCTGGACCAGGGTTAGCTGGGCATCCCCAGTGCCCGGAGGCAGGTCAACAATCAGGTAATCCAAAGCCCCCCAGGCGACCTGGTACAGAAACTGGCGAATAATGCCATTCAACATGGGGCCACGCCAGATCACGGGTTGGTCCTTATCAATCAGGAAGCCCATTGAAACCAGTTGCACCCCATGATTAAAGGAGGGTTCCAACACTTCACCCTGTGCTCCCTGTTGGACCATGACTTTCGCCTGCTCTAACCCCAGCATGGTGGGGGCATTCGGGCCATAGATGTCGGCATCCAGCAGGCCGACCTTCGCCCCGGTTTGGGCTAGGGCCACGGCAATATTCACGGCAACGGTACTCTTGCCGACACCTCCCTTACCACTGGAGACAGCCACAATATTTTTGACCCCCTCAATCCCCTGGCGATCGGGCAGGGCTTTCTGTTGGGGGGTCTCTGCGGTGACGGCAACATCCACCGTTGTCACACCCGGTAAAGTCTGGACGGCTTGTTGGCATTCCTCCACAATGAACTCGCGCAGGGGGCACGCAGGGGTGGTGAGGACAAGGGTAAAGTTGACGCGCCCAGCTTCATCGATCGCGACGTTGCGAATCATATTGAGTTCGACGAGGCTTTTCCGCAATTCCGGGTCCTGGACGGGGCGTAGGACTTCTAAGACCGCAGCGGTGGTGAGGGATTGAGCCATGTTTCCAGACAGGGTTACCAATAAGTGTTAATCGACAGACGGATTTCTTCTTATTTCTTTATTATCTGGTTTCCGGGACGCTTACGGTTATTTTTTGCCCAGATCGAGGGCCAGAGACTCGACAGAATCGGAAACTGCTGTATCCTTTCGGGTAACGATTGGCCATCGAGCGATCGAACAATGGTTCGCGATAACGCCTGCCTCATGGGGAGGGGGCTTGTCCTTGAAGATTCCTTGGCGATCCTTACGATTCTTCGGGCGATCCTGAGATCCTGCCGGGGGAATTAGTGTGCGATTGTGGACGATCGTTCGTATTCCCGGCGCTCTAACTTGCTCTTGCTTATCCTGCTGTTGCTGCTTCCTTCGTGCGATGAACAGTACATCTTGTGTTTCTCCGGTTTCCTCTGTGGCCGCTTCGTTACTCCTAAGCGGTATCCTGGGTAGTCTCGCGCCGTCGGCAGTCGCGGCGACGTTTGAGCAGCAGGAGGTGGATCAAAGTAAGCTGATTGCGATCGCAGCTCCCGTGGGTAGCGGGCAGGGTTACCAATTGTTAATTTTGGAGCAGGTGGCCGATACCCGGCCCTGTTGGCAGGTAGCGGGCAGCCAACCCGCGATCGTTGATCCCTTGCTGCTCCAGTTTGACTTCACCGGTATTTGTAGCCGTAGCACTGATAGTAACGGCTATTCTGTGCGGCTAGGTGGGGTGGATTATGGGTTGCAATATAGCCTGCGGGTTCAACAGCGGGATAATGATCTGGTGCTCATCGCCACATCCTTTCGGGGGAAAGGCGCGCCGGAACTGGAAATTGGCCGTGCCCACGGAGTCCATGCCGGCTTTGTGCAACTAGTGCTCAATCCGGGTTGGCGGTTTACCAAGCGGGCGTTTGAGGGTAAGGTCTTGGGCCACATCTACCTCACCCGCGATCAAAGTCTTCAGGATGTTGCCCAACTCTCGCCCCCCGTCCCTTTGGTGACTGCGCCAGTACTGCCCCCAACCCCTGCCCCTCTAGCAGTCGTCCCTGCTCCGACGGTTGCACCCACGGTTCCGGTCCTCCTGCCAGCCAATGGCGGGACGATCGTCCCTGCTCCCGTGGGAATGGCCCCGCCGGCTGAACTAGCGCTAACACCTGTGACCTCAACTGCACCCGTGGCCTCAAGCACAACCGCTCCGTCTGCTCTACAAGAGATTCTGGCGGCTAGGGCCGCGATCCGTGCTGCCCGATCGGGGGCTGCCCCCACGCAACCAGGAACCGCCGCAGACGCTACTGTGCCGCCCGCCGTACCCTTGGCAGAGACCGATCAGCCGATTATCATTCCGGTGCCGCCGCCCGAATCAGGGCCGATCGCGCCGGGCATCCCTAGTGCCCTCAGTACGGGCATTGGCGGCCCAGTTACCCCCCAACAAATGGCCCTAGCGAATTCCCAGCCCTCCGCAACCCCCACGATCACGCAGCCGATCCCACCTACCCCAACGCCTGTCCAGGCTGCCTCTGAGGCTGTTCCCCTGGTAGCAGCCAACCTGCCCACGGTACGCGTTGCACCAACCCCCGGTGGGGTGCCGCCCTTGGCTACAGCCTCCCCGTCGGTGACCGCAGCGCCCAGACCGGTGATGACTCCCCCGCCTGCCGCTAGCCTCCCCAGTCGTCCGCCCGTGAGTTCCCCCCCCGTTAGTTCGCCATCGAGTCCCGTGACCGCAGCGGGATTTGCCTATCGGTTGGTTGCCTATGCGGATACGGCCCAGGCTCAGAATGTGGTGCGATCGCTGGCCCCCGACGCTTTTCGGGTGATCTACAACGGACAGGTAGTGTGGCAGGCCGGGTTATTCCGAGCGCATGAGATCAACCAGGCACGATCGCTCCAGCAGCAATTGCAGCAAATGAATATCCAGGCCGTACTGTTAACGGCGCAATAGTCCCCGCAGGTCCTAGCCAAGCGAGCCTAGGGCCAAACCGATCGCGGCCTCACTACCAACCGCGATCGGGATTGACGGGGCAGATCCCGGCTCAGCCTTAAATCGGTCAATCTGGGGGTTATATGACCTGTTCGACTTCCACAATCTCCGGGATAAATTCCCGCAGTCGCCGCTCAATGCCCATCCGGAGCGTCATGGTGGAACTGGGGCAAGACCCACAGGCTCCTTGTAGCCGCAGTTTGACCACGGGTCCTTCAATATCTACTAGCTCAACGTTGCCCCCATCTGACATGAGATAGGGACGCAGTTCATCCAAGACTTGCTCCACATTTTCGGGAGTCAGCGCCATCGTAGCCATACCTGTTCTTACCTTAAGCGATGTAACAAAGACACTAGTGCTATTCTACCGTGCTCCCTCGATCGCCTTCAGGGGTATCTTGCCGTCGAGCCGCAGGATGGCCGCAGGATACTACCCCCACGGACAACTGGCGATCGCCGTCAGGGGTTCCTCCCCGCGATCCGGCCACGATGCCCTAACCCGTGTCCATCCCAGGGCATCCCCTCGCCCAGGTTACGATGCCCATCCAACCTTGGGGCGATCGGAACTTTGGGGATGGACCGGGCGTCATGGATGGGCAAGAGAATGATCGTGGGAAGAGCGATTGTGGGAAGAGCGATTGTGGGAAGAGCAGTTGGCAAGCCAGTGATGTTGAGAACTGTCGCTGCGGCTTCTAGCCAACACTTATTAGGCAAAGGATCGCAAAGACCGTCAAGAACGCGCAATGCCGACCCTGCCAGCATTGAAGTCATCCCATTAAACCGGATGTGAGGAGAGCATGATGTTGACCCATTTGCGATTCAAAAGGGTTCTTCTGGTCGGGGGGATAGTTGCAACGGCGATCGTCCCCCTGCCACCAGCCCAGAGCCAAATGCTACCCCAGGGCTGGGGAGCCGTTGGGGTCAAGGACAACACAGCCAGTTACGCCGTCGGTGCCCGGTGGATGGATTTAGGAGTCGAGATGGGGGGCACGGAGCAGGGGGCCGCCGGGGCAGATGTCTTGAAGTTTGTCAGTTTACCGATGCTCTCTCCCTATGCGGGCGTGGGGCTGTATTCAGGGGATGAACCGTTTGCCTATTCCGCTGGCGTGCAAGTGCGGCCCCAGGGTAACTGGTTCATGGGAGCAGGCTACCATTCTGTCCGAGGCGTCAATGGTCAACTGGGCATTAAGTTTTAAGCCGGGCGGGAGTGGGATCGTCTGTAGCCGGGTACCCTAGTACAGTAAACATAAAGTTTCGCAACGTTGGTAGTAACGACTTTAGTCGTTGCCGGCTAAAGCCAGCACTACGAACGTTGCAGAACTTACTGTTCGAGCTACTAGGGTTTGGTTGAACTTTCGACCGGTTTCATGGCTTCACCGATCGCGATCACGGGTTCCTGGTAGAGGGGCACTGTAAACGTGACCGTCGAACCCAACCCTTCGCCCATACTATAGAAGTTGACGACGCCTCCCATTGCCTCGACTAGCTTTTGCGAAATTGCCAACCCCAACCCCGTCCCCCCATACTGGCGCGTGCGGGAACTATCTACCTGGCTAAAGGTTTGAAAGAGCTTATCTTGCTGATCTAGGGACACGCCAATCCCCGTATCCGCAACCCGCACTTTGACATAGCCCGGTAACTCCTGATCTTGAATAGTTACCTTCTTTCTAACAATTTCCGCATCAATTTTTACGTCCCCTTCCGGGGTAAACTTAATCGCATTACCGACTAAATTCAGCATAACCTGAAACAACCGTTGATAATTACCCAGCAGGATAACTTCGTCACGAGTAGCTGGCAGCGAAATTTCGTAATTCAAATGCTTCTGTTCCGCTTGCAAACGGGTTTTATTATCAACGTCCTTAAATAACTCTTCCAGTTTGACAGGGCCTAAATCTAACTGCATTTTGCCCGCTTCAATTTTGGCAATATCTAAAATGTCGTTAATCACATTTAGCAAATGTAGGGCAGAATTATAGGCTTCTTGAACAAATTGTTCCTGTTCTTCTGGATCGTCCGCCATCCCATCAAGAACGAGCTTGAGAAAGCCAATCATGCCATTCAGGGGTGTCCGCAATTCGTGGGAAGTATTGGCCAAAAATTCACTCTTCAGGCGCGAGAGATTTTCCGCCTGAATGCGGGCTTCTTCGGCTTGACGGCGGGCTTCTTCGAGGGCTTGATGTTGCCGCATTAAGTCCGAGTTGACCCGTTGTAGCTCTGAGGCTAGGGCTTGGCTTTCGGCAAAGAGGGTGGCATGGGCGATCGCGGTTCCCACCTGTTCGGCCAATTCCTGGAGAAATTCAATTTCATAGGGATGCCAGGAGGGGAGCATCGTTGTTCCCGATCGCGTTGTCAGCCCATCCGGAGGTGGGATATTGGGCAACTGACGCGCTAACAGAATGAGGCCATTGGGTTGGGCTTGGTGGTAGGTGGCGGTCACGAGGAGTGTCGTGGGTCTAGCGTCTGGCAGCCGTCCCTGTTCAACCACCACCGGTTTCAGGGTGGTAATCGCCTGCGGCAGACAGGGATACTCCAGCCAGGGGAGTTTGGTCCCGATCAGATGGGTTGTCTGGGCTTGCTGGTATTCAGCAACAACCTCAACCCAGGGTGTCAAGCGCCAATCGCCCTCCACGCTGGTGGCGGGGTAGGCGCAAAATAAACACACATCGACGGCCAAGGCACTGCCAATCCCCTCAACCGTCTTCCGCCAGATCGTTTGCCGATCGAGGGTACGGCGAATATTGCTAGTAATTTGGGTCAATCGTTTTTGACTAACTTGGGTATCCACCGGATTATGCCACTCAATTATTTCGGACTACTCTTTAGCGCCCTAAATTACCGAACTCCCTGATTACCCAGTTCTCTAAGCAATATAGTACCGTGGCAGCAAATTATCGTCTTGACGGCCAGTTCCTCCTCTAATCTTAGTCGTTCCATTCACCTCGGGGGGGAACGGGAGTGGGGGCTAGGGTCCGGGTCAATTCGTCGTCCCGGCGGGTTTCCCCTCGCAACCATTGGCGCACGGCTAGCTCAATGACTCGGCTAGGATCATTGGTGAGGTGCTTGACCTGATCGACGAGTTCTGAGTCTAAGTAAACCGACACTTCAACCCGTTTGGTCGCTTGGCGCGGATGAACGTCTGCATCCTGGGTCATAGTTTTAGGTCATCTCCACTAAGGGTTTACAATTTAAATCAACCATCATACTGGTCAAACCGCGTCGCCAAACGGTTGGGTTTGGCTCACGGTCGGCTTCTCTCTATGCTAAGCCGTATCCGTCCCTGCTGGCGGCAGTGGTGTGTGATCGTCTGTTGAGATTCTCGCTGGTGATCGCGGTTGTAGGTCGCGCCGAAGGCGCTCACCCAATCCCGTTTGCCAGACCCCATTGCCAGCCGCACTGGGGGATCAAGACTCATCCGTTTCTCGGCGGGAGCGGCGCGAACGGACTGGGCAGGTCAAGGGCAATCATCTTCAGCCCGACGCGGCCCTCGCCCTTGGCGGACCCTTGGCGGCGCTAGTTATTTTCAGGCAGGATCTCCGTCACGATCGCCCGAAATTGCCCCGTTGCTAATTGCACGACCACCGTTTGCTCAGGGACGAGCGCTTGGGTCGTGCGTACAATATCCCCCGTCTCCTGGCGGACAACCGCATAGCCCCGTGCCAAAACAGCTTGCGGATCGAGGGTTTTTAGTTGCTCTTGCAGCCGATGACACTGGTGGGTGGCCTGCTGAAGCTGGTGCTGGGTTGTGTGTTCCAAGCGTTGCCGTAGCCAGCGGGTTACCTGTTGGTGTTGCTGGAGGGTGCGATCGAGTTGCAGCCGTTGGAGCCGGATCTGTAGCTGGTGGAGCCGGTTTTCTTCCCCCTGACAGGCTGACTGTAGGGCTTGTTGGAGGTGTTGGCGTTGCTGCTGGTGTGCGGTCCAGAGGTCGAGCCAACGGGGCACGGCCTGTTCTGCGGCTGCCGTTGGGGTGTGGGCGCAGACATCCGCTGCCAGATCGGCGAGGGATTCATCCCGCTGGTGGCCAATCCCGGCCACGATAGGCAGGGGACAGGTAGCGATCGCCCGCACCACCCGTTCATCATTGAAACAGGCCAGATCCTCGCTGGCCCCCCCACCCCGGCTGAGGATAATCAACTCCGCCCGTCCGTCCGCGATCACCCGTGCGATCGCCGCCACGATCGTCGCCGGGGCCTGGTCCCCCTGAACCAGGGCTGGGGAAAGCAGCACCCGCAACCCTGGATAGCGATGCCCCAGGGTGCGTTGAATATCACCCCAGGCCGCCGCTTGGGGAGAGGTCACCACCGCGATCGTTTGGGGGTGCGGGGGTAAGGGCCGTTTGCGCTCCGGGTCAAATAACCCTTCGGCTGCCAAGCGTTGGCGTAATTGTTGATATCGCAGAGCCAGCAACCCCTCCCCAGCGGGCAACACCTGCCAGATGGTGAGTTGATATTGGCCCCGTTGGGGATAGAGCCGCACTTGACCGAGGGCAATAATTTGTTCACCCACCACGGGTAGGGTTGAGAGGCGGGGGAGTTGGCTGCTCCAGATCACCGCTTGGATGCTGGCCTGGGTTTCCGGATCTTGCAACGTGAAAAAGATTCCCCGCTGATGCGGCTTCGCGCTCGACACTTCCCCGGTAACCCACACCTGGCGCAGGTGGGGATCCTCTTCTAGCAGGGATTGAATGTAGGCGGTTAGACCACCCACCGAAAGGGCTGATTCTGGGGCAAGGGTCGGAGATTTCACAAAACCAGGATTGGAGATTTCACAAAAAAATATTGACGCAGGGGGATCTTTTTACGCCAACTTTACGCGATCGCAGAGGGAAAGTGCGATGGTGTTTGATTATCAGGGTGTTTGATGATCGATAGATCAGGGTCTTTAACTGGTCTGACCCAACTCCGGTTTATCCCTGGTGAGCTATTAGGTATTCACGCTATATCGCCGATGTCGCCGATGTCGTCAAAGCTGAAGCGGAACTCCTCGCCGCCCGGCTCAGCGCC
>NZ_JBRCAD010000145.1:0-25918 GCF_053493415.1 Trichothermofontia sp.
CCGGGGATGGGGGCGGGGAGCAGTGGGCCGATTAGTACGGGCAACACGGTGTTAGTACCCAATGCCAGTGCAGCTAAACAGGCTGGGGTGACAGCAATGGCGGCGGGAAATTACACCGAAGCCGTCCAGCAATTCCAGCTATCGCTCCAACAGAATCCCAATGATCCGGAGGCGCTGATCTACCTGAACAATGCCCGCATTGGCACCCAGCCCGCCTATACGATCGCGGTCATTGCTCCCCTGAGCCAAGCCCTCAATCCGGCGGAAGAACTGATGCGGGGGGTGGCCCAGGCCCAAAACCAGGTGAACCAGACCGGGGGGATTAATGGGGTGCCCCTGAAGGTGGCGATCGCGGATGACAGCAATACGGCAGAGGGCGCGAAACGGGTTGCTCAAGCGTTGGTGAAGGATAGCGCGATCGTCGGCGTGGTGGGCCATTTCGGCAGTGAAGCCTCCCTGGCGGCAGGCCCCATCTACGAAGCCGGACAATTGGTGATGATCTCACCCACCAGTACCTCCGTGGCCCTGTCGGGGGTCGGGAACTATGTATTCCGGACGGTCCCCAGTGATAAGGTGACCGCCTCGGCCCTCTCGCGCTATCAGGTGAACCAGATCCGTCAACCCAAAGCCGCGATCTTTTTCAATTCCCAGAGTGACTACAGCCAATCGCTGAAAAATGAGTTTAGTACCGCCCTGCTCCTGGACGGCGGTGAGGTGGTCGCGGAGGTGGATCTGTCCGCAGCGGGGTTTAGTGCCGCAGCCCAATTGCAGCAAGCGGTTCAGCAAGGCGCACAAGTCCTAGTCCTGTTGTCCAATACCGCCACCCTGGACCAGGCCCTACAAGTGGTGCAAGTCAACCAAAAACAACGGCCCCTACTGGGCGGCGATAGTCTCTACAACATTAAGCTCCTGGAGATCGGGGGCGAGAATGCGGTGGGGATGGTGGTTGCGGTGCCCTGGCATATCCTGGCCAACCCCAATTCGCCCTTCACATCAGCGGCACGGCAGTTGTGGCGAGCCGATGTCAATTGGCGCACGGCGATGGCCTACGATGCCACGCAGGCCCTCATTGCGGCCTTGGGACAGGGGAACCCCAGTCGTAGTGGGGTACAGCAAGCCCTGGCCCAATCGAGTTTTTCGACAACAGGCGCAACAGGGATGATTCGTTTTTTGCCCTCAGGCGATCGCAATGCGTCGGTGCAACTGGTGCGGGTAGCGCCGGGGACACGGGCCGGTGGGCAGTATGAGTTTGCACCGATCGCGGGGCCAAATTAGACATCAAACTCCAGAAAAACCCAACCTAAATTTGACACTGAATTCGTTGGCTAACGCAATTCATTCGCACGTCTGTAAAGTAGTTAGAGGATGTTTGAAAAGTCATCCTGTGTCAAAGTTTAGGCCAAGCACCTCACCATGATTTCGACCAGCACCTAGAAAATCGCATTCAGGATCTCCCACAGATCGACTGACCGGGGGTGGCCACCGGGTTTAGGGGCTGGCAACAGGTCGCTGAGCAATTCATACTGGGCTGGAGTGAGATTGCTGGGATATGCTTTACTCACTGGCTCTCTCAGGGTTGTGGTTTTTAACTATTCGCAGCTTACACTGAGAGAACTTTTTTACCCCCTAGCCGACTTTTCAAACATCCTCTCAAAGGCGATCGGCCAGTGGCTCCTTAAAGATATTTGAAAAGTCGTAGTAGGATTGGTTATTTAACACGATTAGGCTAGAATAGGAGAATTTGATAGTTTAACTCATTATCAAATATTTTGAGATGATATTTAGCTAATCATAAAATTGCACATAACCATGAAAAGCTATACACTACCAAGGCTTGATGAAGATGAGGAAACTCGCACAAAATTATTGAAATTCTGTCGGCTTGCACCAGGGGATATTTGGACAGATTCTATACAAGGACATAGAATTGGCTGTTTAGATGCCACTAATCCTGATCAGATAGCTCATTTAATGAATGGGGATACGGCTACACTAGCTATCCATGATCCTCCTTATAATTTGGTTGCTTTTGAAACGCGATCAGTCGATGAGTTCATAACATGGTGTGAGAAATGGATATACAACACCTCTAATGCCTTATGTGCAGACTCATCGCTTTATATATGGTTGGGGGCGGATCAAAGTCAAGACTTTCAGCCATTACCTGATTTCATGTTAATGATGCGTTCTTTTAAAGAGTTTACCTCACGTTCTCTCATTACCATGCGTAATCAAAGAGGATATGGAACCCCAAAAAACTGGATGGCTGTCAGGCAAGAATGTTTATACTATATCAAGGGAAATCCACAGTTTACTGTCCAATACACAGATATTCCTAAAATCTTGCGGGGTTACTATAAAAGGGTCAATGGTAAAAAAACTGAAAATATGGAACGTAGTAAATCTGAGAATATCCGACCAGGTAATGTTTGGGTAGATGTTCAACAAGTTTTCTATAGAATGGAGGAAAATGTGAATGGGTGTTATGCACAAAAACCTCTCAAAGCAATTGAAAGACTGATTATTTCAAGTTCTAAGCAAAGGGATATAATCATTGATTTTTTTGGACATTCGGGAACTACACTAATCGCAGCAGAACGGCGACAACGCCAATGCTATGTTTGTGATATAGATCCTATTTATTGTGAGATCATGATTCGGAGATTAGAGCGTTTACGCAAGTTTGGGAAGATGGGTTGGCAGAATGGCAATCCATTTGAATATGAGCTTTATGGTGTTGAAGAAACTGAGCAACCCATTGGGGATTTGTGATCATGACAAAATACAAAACGGGAGTCCCCGTCAGGGCAGTAACTCCCGTTGAATCTAGTATTCAAAATAGGACGATCGCCAGTTAAGCTAGTGACGATCGCGCTGACATCACCCGCTATTTCGCCTTAGCATATTGCTCAGCGACAAAATCCCAATTAATCAGGCTATCCACGAAGGTTTTGGCATAATCTGGGCGTTTATTTTGATAATCCAGATAGTAGGCATGTTCCCATACATCCATTGTGAGTAGAGGAACCTGACCGTGGACAAGCGGATTTTCGGCATTGGGGGTTTTAGTCACCTTGAGGGTGCCATTTTCCAGCACTAACCAGGCCCAACCACTGCCAAATTGGGTCCCACCCGCACTGAGGAAGGCTTCTTTGAACTTCTCATAGCCGCCCAAGTCGGCGTCAATCTTAGCCGCCAATTCCCCCGTCGGCTGGCCACCGCCACCGGGCTTCATACAATACCAGTAGAAGGTATGGTTCCAGGCTTGAGCCGCATTGTTGAACAAACCCACCTTGGCGGGATCACCAAACACCTGCGTGATCACCGTCTCCAGCGGCAGGCTGTCCAATTCCGTGTCTTTGACCGCATTGTTGTAGTTGGTCACATAAGCCGCGTGGTGCTTGTCGTGGTGGAATTCTAGCGTTCTCGCTGTAATATACGGCTCCAGTGCCTGGTAGTCATACGGCAGGGGAGGCAATTCGTAAGCCATGTTCGATTCCTCTCTAACAAGGGTTGAAGTTACTGAGCTTGAGTGCCAAGTTTAGGGTTCTGGTGGGCCTCAATCAGCCCCATCTTTGCTTAAGCAAAACCCAGCAAATCCTGACGGCAACAGAACTTTACAATTTTGATTGTATCCCAAAATGTCTCGACACTGGTTGTCTGCCAAGGCACAGGTTCGCCGCGATCGCCGCACCAGTCAGGCGAGGGACTAATTTTAGGGTCAGGGGATTAGGGTTTTGCCTCCGGCCTCTACAATAAGAATTGCGGGTTACTTATCCTTAAATTGCCAACTCATTTGTATACAGGGGGTCAGTTTGGATCACTCAGACGATCCACAAATGCAGGTACTCATCGAACAAATCAACACCAATATTGATCGGCTGGCTGCAACGGCTCGCCATCTTAAATCGGTGAAACCAATGCTCTATGGTCTAATTTTTGAATGTCCCCTGGGTGGCAATCCCATTGATTGCCCAGGCCATACCGTGCGTCAGGAACCCATTGAACAGCGTCTTCAGTTCGTGGCATCGCTGTCGGAAGCCGAAGCCTTAAAGCTGTATTTAGGCCACTTAGAGTGTTTGCGCACTAAACTGATCGGTGCGCTGCAACCGTAGCCGTCTGGCCCATCAACAGATACCACGTCCAGAGCAGGAACGGCCTTTCGGAATTAATGGTCTGCGACACGAACGCCTGGTGATCAAGCAGCATCATTACTTCAGAACCGTTTTGGCACGATTTAAATAGCGCCGTCGATCGTCTAGGCCATTGTAACCACCGTTGACTCGGTACGTTACACCTTCTAAATCATCGCGATCGGCCCACGTATTGAGCTTGCGCTGATCCCAATACCATCCGGCCACAATCACGGCATAGGGAGGTTGTTCAACCAGGGTGGGATTGGCCACAAAATCAACCCCCAAATCTCTAGAAAAAGCGGCATAGTTAGCCCGACCAGTCAGTTGGATCAGACCCCGCCCCATAAACCGCTTCCCATCACCCGGTTGGGTGTTACCCAGATCGCGCCGCCCCTCATAGCTTCGTTGGGCATCCGTCGGTCCCCAGATCTCCCGCAGCCAGCGGAAGCCGCCACTTTCGTGCATGACCTGGGCGAGGAAGTGGGCCATGCGTAGTCGAGTATTGATTTGATACCGTTCAAAGGTTTGGTTGACCCCCGGTGTCAGGGACTCAATGCGCGATCGCAGTTCCGAGGACCCGGCAATCTGGACCAATTGGGTTGCTGTGATGTATTGCTTACCACTGGTATTTTCCCCAACTGGCGGGAATAAATTACCCGGCTCCGGTGTATTGGTGGGTAAGACAAACAAGCGCACGTAGGGATCAACATTGTCTGGTCGGGGCGGTAGGTCGGAAATAAAGCGAATGAAATAATCAATTTCCCGATCGACCGCCTCAAATTTTTCGAGGGGCAGGGTTAACTCCCGGAAACGATCCAGGGCAACGCGACGGTGGTCCCGCATAGCCGCCCCCGCCCCATATAAACCCACATAGGGACTGGCCCCCACCGGACGATCGGGCAGTTTGGGATTGGACTGTTGACGAATGGCCGTATCAATAAAAAAATCGGCTCGGTGAATACGCTCCGGTTCTGCCAGCAATAACTGCTCTAGGCGATCAATCCCCATCTGGCGATAGACTTTAATATTTTTCGCTTCCATCGCGATTCTCCCTGAAGTCGTCTGAACTGCGATCCACGCCCTTAACGCGCCCAGGCACGCAGAGACAGCGTTCCCTAGCGCGATTGTAACCTGCCCCGGCTACCATCCCATCGTTCCTGGTGCCCCCTTGAAGGGACCCACAATATTTTGGGTAATCCAGCCACCATAAAAGTCACCGGGTTGGGCAGTCACGCGCTCTCCCTCAAGATAACAGGCATCCATGCGACTGGGATAAAACGCATACATGGCTTGAATCGCCTGAAAGGGCGGGCTGGGATCAAAGTAGCGCCATGCGGCAAACGCAGCCCGCTTATCCTGCACAACCACATCATAGTAGCGACATCGCCCCTTCCATTCACAAACACTCATGCGGGAAGTTTCGAGGAGACAGTCAAGCAGGATGTCCGCAGCGGGAATGTAATAGGTGGGGGGATGACTGGTTTCCAGGACCCGTTTACCGCGACGGGTATGGGCGATCGTAACGCCATTAAAAATCACCTGGATTTCTTGAGCGGTCTCCTCCCAGCGGGCCGGACGAGGATAATCCCAAACAGATTCTTGGCCGGGGCGCGGCGGGATCGGTACAGGGCGCAGGGGATGCATCGGCAAACTCTACATTGTAATGACAATTAAAATGGGCCAACGTTCACTCCCTCTGGTCACCCTAAGCACACCCCAGGTTCATAAAACGCTGACCCCCGGCTGGGTCATGCCAGTCACTCCCTTGCTTCAGCGAGGGGTGACTGACCTACTCATCATCATCATCGTAAAAGTCTTCGTCCTCTTCCTCTTCGTCCTCCTCTAGGTCATAGCCATTGTTATCATCCACTAGCTCATCATCGTCACCCAGGATCGGGGAGTACTTATCGCCCTTGCGGCTGCTGCTGCCAAAGCTGAAGGCCGATCGGAATTCGGAACCAGACTTGGATGGCGGTTCGGGGTTGAGCGATCGTGCCACCTCGTCATCCACCAGGATCACGTCCTTCAGATCATCGGCATCCTCGTCCTCATCAAGTAGGGTGAGGCCGTCGCCCATATCCGGCTCGAAGCTAGCGGTCTCTTCGTAGGTATTGAACCCTGTCCCCGCCGGGATCAAGCGGCCAATAATGACATTTTCCTTGAGACCCCGCAGCCAATCGGATTTGCCCTCGATCGCTGCTTCCGTGAGAATCCGGGTCGTTTCCTGGAAACTGGCTGCCGAGACAAAGCTATCGGTCTTCAGTGAGGCTTTGGTAATCCCCATGAGGACGGGGGTGTATTCCGCTGGGGCACCCCCCGTGATCGACATCGCTTCGTTGATCTTTTCGATCTCTTGCAATTCCGGATATTCCTGGGGCAGGAGGGTGGTATCACCGCCATCTTCCACCCGAACCTTCGAGGTCATCTGGCGGACAATCACCTCAATGTGCTTATCGGAAATATCAATCCCCTGGGACTGGTACACCGACTGCACCTCGTCCACCAGGAATTTTTGCACCTGTTGCAAGCTGATCAACGAGGCTTGGTAGAGGCCATCGCGTTCGCGGTGGTACTGGAAGAGAATTTCCAGAATTTCGTTGGGATTAGCGGGACCATCGGTAAGAGGACTGGCGGCTTCTACCTGATCACCATCGGAAATCATCAGGTTTTGCCCCGGCCCGATCAGATAGGGCGTGACCACCCCATCTTCTTCCTCGATTTGGACCTCCACCGATTCGTCGTCACCATAGACCACACGGGCCACACCAGGACGCTTCGCCAGGATGCAAGCTTCCTTCGGTTTCCGGGCTTCCAGCAGTTCCTCAATCCGGGGGAGACCCTGGATAATGTCCCCAGTTTTGGTCCGTTCAAAGATCAGGAGGACCAGGTTGTCGCCCCGTTGGACTAAGCTGCCGTCTTCAATGTGTAACACGGCCCCTGGTGAGACCCGGTAGGGCCGACCGAGACGGATTTGGATTTCACCCTCGTTGACAGCCACCACTTGCCCCGATTGTTTCGCCATGGTTTCGGCAGTAAGGCGATCGCGCTCCACGATCAAGTCACCCACATTGACCATTGGGGCTTGACCAGGGGTTGGGACACTCACGCGATCGGCCTCCCGCACCACCAAAATCCGGCGAATCGCTTCGGCAACTTCCTTAATTCCCCCAACAATGCCCGCTTCCCGACACTGGATTTCAGTCCGAGCCACCACGGCCCCTGGGGCGATTTGGTCGCCATCGTGAACCAGAATGCTGGTTTGGGTTCCCCCCTGGGTGGGGTCACTCACCACATCCCGACGGATAACCAGGGATTCCAAAATTACCAGTTGCAGGCGCTTGACATCAGGATCGGTCTCATCATCCACCAACTCAATATCGGCGGCGAGGTGATGATCTTCCTTCCCGAGATCGGTGCCTGAGTTCTTGTCAATTTCCAGCACCAACTGGGTACGCAACAGTTCCAGTCCTTCCACCGACTTTACCCGTTCGCCGTCCTTATAGGGCAAGCGTTGTACCGCCCGCAGACGAATCGCCCGACCCGCTTCACTGGCCGACTCCTGACTGGGCACCGAGGGGGTATCGGGGACACTAAATTCCTGCACTGGACGCAGCAACAGGGCAGGTCCCTCCGGCGTTTCCACCGATTCGATATAGCGCAAATCTTCCGAGACTAACCCCGGTAGCACCTCTTCCCCCGCTTGGACCAGGGTGCCATCCTTGGCAATCAAGTCCTCCGGATTATCGACCATGTGGAGTTCACCGGGCTTGATGACGATCTCCCGCAGGATGTCGTTCTTCTGGGTGACTTCGACGATACCGCTGCTCTGGCAGAAGATATCCTTGACCACTTCGGTCCCGGCTTCGACATATTGGCCGTCTTCCACCACCAGCAGCGAAATATCCTTGTTGACCTCGTGGGCCTCTTCGGGAATCCACAGCAGGGTCCCCCCCTTGACGACTTCGTAGCCCTGTTTGGCCTTGCCTTTCTTGGCCACCTCAACCCCAGCGTACTTGATGATGCCGCCCGTCTCGGTGTGGTAGGACTTGTCATCCAGTTCGGCCACGACTTCACCACTGTGGACCTTGGTACCCGGTGTGGTTTTCAGGAAGAAGCGCTGGTTAGTGGTGGTTTCGATCACATAATGTTCCCGGCTTTGGGAGCCTTCCACCCGCACCCGCGCCTGATCTAGGAGAACCGAGGCGGTGATAATTTCGACTTCCCGAACGGTCTTATTGCTCTCATCCTGGGGAATTCGGACGATGCCGCCATGTTCGGTGGTGAGCTTGGTTTCGGCGAGGGTATCGCCGATGTTGACGACATCCCCCTCTTTCACGGTGGGTTCGGCTCCCGGTAACAGGTTATAAACATCCCCAGACAGGACCCAAATTAGCCCCCCCCGTTGGGCGTAGCGGGTGATGTTGCCCTGGCGATCGCGCTTTTCTTCCGGCACGATATCGGCAAATTTCACTTCACCGGCCAGGTCAGTGGTCACGTCCTTACTGGCTTTTTCCGTGGATTTACGCGTGGCCCGCCCCGCGATCGGCACTTCCGCCAAAATCTGGTTAGTTTCCACCTCCTGCCCATCCGGCTGCATCAGGATTGAACCCTGGGCGATCTGGAAGGTTTGGGTGCGCCCGCCTTCCGAAACGAGTTTGAGGTCAAAGTTGGTTTCGGTTAAAAAGGCATCATCCCCATGCCGGGTCCGGAAGGGCCGCAGGCGCACATTCGTGGGGTAGCGCACCACGCCTCGGAAGGGAGCCTGTAACTGCCGCGCGACTTCGCCCGTGAAGACACCGCCCGTGTGGAAGGTGCGCATGGTTAACTGGGTGCCGGGTTCCCCAATCGACTGGGCCGCGATAATCCCAACGGCTTCCCCCATATCCACCATCTGGGCATGGGCCAAACTCCAGCCATAGCAGCACTGGCACACCGATCGCGTGGCGTCACAGGTCAGCGGCGATCGCACCAAGACTCGCTTCACCCCGGCATCGGCAATCGCTTGGGCCAGATCGTCGTTGATGATCGTATTCGGTTCCGCCAGAATTTCACCCGTGGTTGGATGGACAATCCGTCCATCGGCATGATTTGCCGTGGCCCGTCCCATTAGCCGATCCTTGAGATGGATTTGGACGCGATCACCGTCGCGCATATCCTCTAACCAAATCCCCCGCTGGGTATTGCAATCCACTTCGCGCACGATCACATCTTGAGAGACATCCACCAGCCGCCGGGTCAGGTAGCCAGAGTCCGCTGTCCGTAGCGCCGTGTCTACCAAGCCTTTGCGGGCACCATAGGAGGAGATGATGTATTCGGTGACCGTTAATCCCTCGCGGAAGTTGGTTTTAATCGGCAGGTCAATAATTTCCCCCTGGGGATCGGCCATCAGACCGCGCATCCCCACCAACTGCCGCACTTGGGAGATATTCCCCCGCGCCCCAGAGAACGCCATCATGTAGACGGAATTGAGCGGGTCCCGCTTGCGGAAGTTATCAACCACCTGATCCTTGAGCTTTTCGCTCGTCTCATTCCAGGTATCGATCGCCTTTTGAAACCGTTCAACTTCGGTAATTTCACCGCGTTCATAGCGATCGTTGGTTTGGTTAATTACCTGCTCTGCTTCAGCAATCAACTGCGGTTTTGTGTCCGGCACTTGGAGGTCATCCACACTGATCGAAACCCCTGCCCGCGTCGCATACCGGAACCCCAAATCCTTCAACCGATCGGCCACCTGTGCGGTCCGAGCCGTCCCATAGTGAGTAAACGCCCAAGCCACTAGCTTGCGCAACTGCCCCTTATCAATCACCCGGTTGCGGAAAATGATATTTGCTTGTGTCATTGCGACCTCTTCACCCAATAGCCCGTGATGTGTACGCGAAATCCCTAAGGGCGGGTTTAGTAAGATTGGCATTCCTAGTGAGGTATCTTGAGAAAGCCCGCCCCTACGATTACCCAACCAATGCTTCCAGAATCGTCTGGTTGTAAATCACCCGCCCCGGTGTCGTGCGAATGTATTGGGAAACCACGGTGCCTTCCGCATCTTCCCGCACCCGCCGCAGGCGTTTACCCGTTTTTTGGCCTTTATAGAGTTTGATCACACCCCCATCTGCGGTCTGTTCGACTTCTGGCTCACCCGTCGGCTCATCATCCTCGACTTCACCATCAAAGCGAACCCAAATGTACTGGTGCAGTTCAATTTTTTCCTGTTCAAAGGCCAGAATCACGTCGTCCATGCTAGCGAAGTAGTAGTCTTGCTCCCGCTGTGCCCTGGGATTTTCCGCCGTCAGGTAGTAGCAGCCCAAGACCATATCCTGGCTAGGGGTGATAATCGGTCGCCCGGTGGCCGGAGACATGATGTTGTTGGAAGCCAGCATCAATAACCGCGCTTCCGCCTGGGCTTCTAGGGAGAGGGGCACGTGGACGGCCATTTGGTCCCCATCAAAGTCGGCGTTGAAGGCAGGACAAACCAGGGGATGCAGTTGAATCGCCCGACCTTCCACCAGGATCGGTTCAAAGGCTTGAATCCCTAAACGGTGCAGCGTGGGTGCCCGGTTGAGTAAGACGGGGTGACCATCGATCACCTCTTCCAGCACTTCCCACACGCTGGGGTCGCCGCGCTGGATAAGCTTTTTGGCGGCTTTGATGTTGTTGACCAAACCCTGCCGGATCAGGCGATGGATCACAAAGGGCTGGAAGAGTTCGATCGCCATTTCCCGTGGCAAGCCGCATTGATGGATCTGGAGATTGGGACCCACCACAATGACGGAACGACCAGAGTAGTCCACCCGTTTCCCCAGTAGGTTTTGGCGGAAGCGGCCCTGTTTCCCTTCGATAATATCGGACAGGGACTTGAGGGGACGGTTGTTGGCCCCCACCACGGTACGACCCCGCCGCCCGTTATCGATCAGGGCATCCACGGCTTCCTGGAGCATCCGTTTTTCGTTCCGGACAATAATTTCCGGCGCGAGGATTTCCTGAAGGCGGGCGAGGCGGTTATTACGGTTGATCACCCGCCGATACAAGTCATTCAAGTCCGAGGTCGCAAAACGTCCCCCGTCCAGTTGCACCATTGGGCGCAGGTCAGGTGGGATCACGGGAATGACTTCCAAGATCATCCAACTGGGTTTGGACCCCGTGGCGATGAAGTTATCAATCACCCGCAGGCGTTTGATCAGCTTGGCCCGCTTTTGGCCCTTGGAGTTGGCGATTTCCTCGCGTAACTGCTCGGCTTCAGCCTCCAAGTCAATGCGATCGAGCAATTGTTGCAGGGCTTCCGCGCCAATGCCGACTTCGACACCTTCCAACCGAGTTTCTTCGCGGTAGATTTCATCCTCAATTTCGTGCCACTGCTCTTCCGTTAGCAGTTTTTTTTCTTCCAGGTCAAAGCCGACTTCCTTGGCATTACCTGGGTCGAGGACGACATAGGCATTGAAGTAAACAATTTGTTCGACTTCCCGCAGGGGCATATCCAGCAGGATCGACATGTGGCTGGGGATGCCCTTGAGGTACCAGACGTGGGCTACGGGCGCGGCCAATTGGATATAGCCCATACGGTGACGGCGCACCCGCGACTCGGTGACTTCTACGCCACACCGCTCGCAGACGATGCCGCGATGGCGCACCCGCTTATATTTGCCACAATGGCATTCCCAGTCCTTGGCGGGACCAAAAATACGCTCACAGAATAGACCGTCCATTTCCGGCTTCAGGGTCCGGTAGTTAATGGTTTCAGGCTTGGTGACCTCACCCACTACTTGACCGTTAGGGAGGGTGCGTTCGCCCCATTTACGAATGCGTTCCGGCGAGGCAAGGGCAATTTTGACGTAATCAAACCGCTGTTCGAGTTTGGGCATGATTGGGGATTTTTAGATTGGGGATTTAGATTTTTATTAGACCTCCGAGGTTTCGGAGGTCTTGGCTCAGAGGTCTTTGTCCCGACTTCCTAAACATCGTCATCGATATCGTCACGGGAAATCGACTCATAGGTGGGCCGGGAGGGGGCGCGGCGTCCACTGACATCGGCCATAAGATCGACTTCGTAGTCGCGGCTGGTGCCATCGGGAAGGGTATCCACCTTGTGGACCGCGATGTCTAAACATAGGGACTGAAGTTCGCGCATGAGCACCTTGAAGGATTCGGGGGTGCCGGGGCGGGGAATGGGTTTGCCCTTGACGATCGCATTCAGCGCCTCGTTCCGTCCTTGCATGTCGTCGGACTTGACGGTCAGGAGTTCCTGGAGGGTGTAGGCCGCGCCAAAGGCTTCCAGTGCCCACACTTCCATTTCCCCAAACCGCTGCCCCCCCTGTTGGGCTTTCCCACCCAGGGGTTGTTGGGTGACGAGGGAGTAGGGACCGGTCGATCGGGCGTGGATCTTGTCATCGACTAGGTGGACCAGCTTGAGCATATAGGCTTTGCCGATCGTGACGGGGCGATCGAAGGGTTCCCCCGTGCGGCCATCGTAGACCTGGATCTTGCCCGGATCATTGGGATTGTAGAGCCAATCTTGCTTCCGGGTATCCCGCGCTTCTTGCAGCTTGCCGTGGACAGTGGCCCGTGAGGTTTCCTTCCCGTGCATTTCATCAAAGGGCACAATCTTAAACCGCACGTTAAGGTTTTCCCCGGCCCAGGCCAGCAGGCACTCGTAGATTTGACCCACGTTCATCCGCGAAGGCACCCCTAGGGGGTTGAGGACGATATCGACGGGGGTCCCATCGGGCAGGTAGGGCATATCCTCAACAGGCAGAATACGAGAGATGATCCCCTTGTTGCCGTGGCGACCGGCCATCTTGTCCCCGACCTGGATTTTGCGTTTTTGGGCCACATACACCCGGACCACCATGTTGGCCCCTGGGGGCAGTTCGTCGCCCTGCTCGCGGGTGAAGAGGCGCACATCGACGACGCGACCCTTTTCCCCATTAGGTACCCGCAGGGAGTTATCCCGCACATCCCGTGCCTTTTCCCCAAAGATGGCCCGCAGCAGTTTTTCCTCCGGTGGCTGGTCGGACTCGCCCTTCGGGGTGACCTTACCGACGAGGATATCGCCCTGTTCCACCCAGGCCCCAATGCGGATGATGCCGTTTTCGTCGAGGTGCCGCAGGGCATCTTCCCCGACGTTGGGAATTTCACGGGTGATTTCTTCGGGACCGAGTTTGGTCTGACGGGCCTCAATCTCAAATTTTTCAATGTGGATCGAGGTGTAGACATCCTCAATGACGAGACGTTCGCTGATCAGGATCGCGTCTTCGTAGTTGTAGCCTTCCCAGGGCATATAGGCGACCAGGATGTTTTGGCCCAGGGCCAGTTCGCCGCCTTCGGTGGCTGAGCCATCCGCGAGGACTTGGCCTGCGACGACGCGATCGCCCACAAAGACGATGGGACGATGGTTGAGACAGGTATCCTGATTCGATCGCTGATACTTTTGCAGCGGATGTTCGTACACATTCCCGGCCTCATCCTGCACGCGGATCGCGGTGGCATCGACAAAGACCACTTCCCCCGTGACGCGGGAGAGGACTACCATCCCAGAGTCCCGTGCGGCTTGGGCTTCGAGACCCGTACCGACAAGGGGACGTTCAGGTTTCAGCAGGGGCACGGCCTGCCGTTGCATGTTCGATCCCATCAGGGCACGGTTAGCATCGTCGTGCTCCAGGAAGGGAATCATGGAGGTGGCTACCGAGACGATCTGGACCGGGGATACCTGCACGTAGTCCACCTGATCCGGAGTGGTTGTGCTAAATTCCTGGCGATAGCGAATGGGCACGAGGTCACCCAAGATCCAGCCCTCAGCATCCACGGGAATATCCCCAGGGGCAATGCGGAAGTCGTCCTCTTCGTCCGCTGTCATGTAAATGGGAGGTTCATCCTTGCGCAGGCGGCCATTCTCTGCCCGGTAGAAGGGGGTTTCGATAAACCCGTAGGCATTCACCCGTGCATGGGTCGCCAAGGAGCCGATCAATCCGGCATTTGGACCTTCTGGGGTTTCGATCGGGCAAATCCGGCCATAGTGGCTGGGGTGAATATCCCGTACTGCGAACCCGGCCCGCTCCCGCGTGAGGCCGCCCGGACCCAGGGCACTCAGACGGCGCTTGTGGGTCAACTCCGCCAGGGGGTTGGTCTGGTCCATGAACTGGGACAACTGGGAGGACCCAAAGAATTCCTTGATGGCCGCCACCAGGGGCTTGGGGTTAACCAAGGAGGCCGGTGTTAGGGCCTCGGCATCGGAGACGGTCATGCGCTCCCGGATAATCCGTTCCAGGCGATTGAGGCCCACCCGCACCTGGTTCTGGAGCAGTTCCCCCACGGAGCGGACCCGGCGATTCCCCAGGTGGTCAATGTCGTCAATTTCAAAGCCGCTGATATCCAGTTCCAGGTTGATCAGGTAGTCGATCGCGGCCAGAATATCCTGGGGCGTGAGTACCCGTGTGGTTTCCGGGATGGGCAACCGCAATTTCTTATTGATCTTGTAGCGACCGACGCGACCCAAGTCGTAGCGTTTCGGGTCAAAGAAGCGGGTTTCCAACAGTTGTTGTCCCCCGGCCACCGTCGGCGGTTCCCCCGGTCGCAGCTTCCGGTACAACTCCATCAGCGCTTCTTCTTCGCTGTATTGGCCTTCCTTGTCGATCGTTTTCTGGAAATATTCGGGATGGCGTAGGGCATCCAGGATCTCGTTATCGCTGATCCCTAGAGCCTTGAGCAACACCTGGGCCGAAAGCTTGCGGGTTTTGTCGATGCGCACCCAGACCAGATCGTTTTTATCTGTCTCAAATTTTAACCAGGCTCCCCGGTTAGGAATCAGGCTGGCATTGTAGGTGCGGCGACCATTCTTGTCCGTCTCACATTTGTAATAGACCCCCGGACTCCGGACGATCTGGTTGACGATCACCCGCTCTGCACCGTTAATGATGAAGGTGCCGCGATCGGTCATCAGGGGCAGATCGCCCACGAACACCTCTTGCTCCTTGATTTCCCCCGTATCGCGGTTAATCAAACGAGTGGGCACATACATCTGGACGGCATAGGTTCCATCTCGCCGTTTCGCCTCATCGACATCATACTTGGGGCGTTTGAGCTTGTAGTCCTTGCCGAGAAAGTGGAGTTCCAGCTTCCCCGTATAATCGGTAATGGGGGAGAAACTTTCTAATTCCTCAATCAGGCCCTCTTCCAGAAACCAGCGGAAACTAGCCCGTTGAATCTCAACTAAGTCCGGTAGGCTGAAGGTGGATACGGTCGGTGTTACGGTGGTCTCGTTAGCCATGCTTCTCCTCTGGCAGGTTGCGCTCAGCGCAAACCTCTTATTACATCAAGGGTGTACGGTTGTCAATGCCCTGTGCCGCAGGGACGGCTGGATGGATGCAGTGAGAGGGAGTAGTGGCGACTGGGGTAGAACCCGTGATCGCAAGCGATCTAAACCCGTTACAACCCAATTCCAACTAACCCCATCGCACTTAAACAGTCTTTAAGCCGCCTTTTAAGCAACTCCGAATGGCTCCCTAGGGCGTCCAGGGGAGCAGGGCAGTGCGATCGCCGCTGCGATCGCCAGCCAATGACAAGAATTCAGGGGAAGTACCCACATTAGCGAGGCGGATAGGGGACAGGGGGGCGATCCGCCTGCCCGATCGGGCGATCCAGTTGACCATTAATAAAAATCAAATTAAGCAGTTAAACAGGAGAACCAAGTAGAAAAGCTGTTGACCCTCTTTAAGCTATTATGCCGCAAGCTGGGCGTCCTGTACTGGATGTTTACGGTACTAGGAGGCCGCGATCGCGGGAACCCGGGTTGTTGCTGCCAGCGGTAGTTCGACCGGTAGGTTAAAGAGTTGACAGGCATTGCGGCTGGTTTCGAGGGCCAGATCGGCCAAGTCCACCCCCCGCAACTCGGCGACCTTGAGGGCCACATCCCGTACAAACGCCGGTTCATTCCGCTGCCCCCGGTGGGGGACGGGGGCCAAAAAGGGACAGTCGGTTTCAATCAGCAGCCGATCGCTCGGCACCATTTGGGCCGCCGCCTGGATCGCCGTTGCATTTTTGAAGGTCACCACCCCGCTAAAGCTGATGTACAACCCCAGGTCAAGGAACCACTCGGTTTCCGCTGGGGTCCCGCTCCAGCAGTGCATCACCCCTGGGACTGGCCCAGCTTCCTGCCAATAGCGGCGCAGTTGCTCAGCCATCGCAGCGGCAGCCTCCCGACAGTGGATAATCACCGGCAACCCCAGGGATTGGGCAATCCGCAACTGGGCGGCGAACACTTGGTGTTGTTGCTCGCGATTATCAGCCTTGTAAAAGTCCAGGCCGGTTTCCCCGATCGCCACAACCCGGCGATCGCCCTGGGCCAATTGGGTAATCTCCGCTGCCATCGTTGGGTGCCAGCGATCGGCATCCAGGGGATGGAGGCCCACCGCCAGACTTAGCTCCGGCCAGCGATCGGCCAAGGCTTGCAGGGTGGGAAACTCACGCGGTTCAACGCACGAATGGACTAAATGCACCAGTCCTGCCGCTTGCCAGCGCTGCCGAATCGCCGCCAAATCCGGTTGGAACTGGTCAAAGTTGAGATGAACGTGCGTATCAATCAGCGGGATGTCCATTGGTTTGCCTATTCTGCGGTGGCAGCCGCAGCCTGCTCGGCTTGCTTGGCGATGCGAGCCAACCGGGCCTTCTTGCGGGCACCATTATTGGGATGGAGGACCCCTCGCTTCACGGCCTTGTCGATGCGACTATAGGCTTCCGCTAGCCGCTCCTGGGTCAAAGCGGCTGCTTCTGGGGAGGGTTGCCGTGTCTGGTCGTTTGCCGCCACGATACATTTTTTCATCAATGTCTTTACTGACGACTTATACGCCTTGTTGCGTAGGCGATTGCGTTCGTTAATTTGAACCCGTTTGATTGCTGACTTGGTATTAGCCACGATCGCTTCCTTGGAGTACGGTCTTCACCCGGTAATGGTCAAAAAATGGGTACTGGGATACAAACTGCGCCAGCACCATCCATCCGGCAAAAATCTGCCAAGAAACTATACTAGCATCTGCTGGCAACTCAGCATCGATCCGGAATCCAAGCTAAGCTAGAAAGTACAGAAGCAGGTCTACTTCCCAGGCAGCCTACCCATCCGTGGGCTGTGTACGGAGGGCATCCTGCCACACCACGCTTGATTTTACGGTTGGCATTCTCCATGCTGCGAATTATCACTCAGCGGGCCGAGGCAGAGGCTGAACTGCGACGGATCTGCGATCGTACCCACGATGAGCAGGTTGTCCACAAGGAGGCCACTGTCCGCGAAGTCCTTCAGACCGTGAAGCGCCGGGGCGACTGGGCACTCCTCCACTACACCGAAGAATTTGACCAACAGCGGCTGAGCGTTGAGGAACTGCGCGTCAGCGGAGCGGAGCTCGAGGCGGCTTACCATTTGGTTCCCAAGGAGTTAGTCGATGCGATCCAGTTAGCGGCCCGTCAGATTGAAGCCTTCCAGGGCCAGCGGGTGCCTAAAAGTTGGGTGCAGTTTGGCGATCGCGGGATTGTCCTGGGAAAACGCTACACACCTGTCGATCGGGCCGGGTTATACGTTCCGGGTGGTCTTGCCGCCTATCCCAGTACGGTGTTGATGAATGCGATCCCGGCGAAGGTGGCGGGGGTTAAACGCATTGTCATGGCAACGCCGCCCAGTCGTGAACCCGGACGGGAGAAGGCTGTGAATCCGGCAGTCTTAGTGGCCGCCCAGGTGGCCGGCGTCAACGAAATTTATCGAATCGGCGGTGCCCAGGCGATCGCGGCCCTAGCCTATGGGACAGAAACCGTGCCCAAGGTGGATGTGATTGCGGGACCGGGCAATATTTACGTCACCCTGGCCAAGAAATTGGTCTATGGGACGGTGGGGATTGACTCCCTGGCAGGGCCGTCGGAGGTGCTGATCATTGCCGATGAGACGGCCCAACCCAAGCACATTGCGGCTGATCTGTTGGCCCAGGCAGAGCATGACACCCTGGCGGCAGCGATTTTGCTCACCCCCTCCCTCGTCCTAGCGGAGCAGGTGGTCGCAGCCGTGAAGCAACAACTGGAAGACCACCCCCGCCGGACCCTGACGGAAAAGGCGATCGCTAACTACGGCTTAGTGGTCATTGTGGATTCCCTGGAAACGGCAGCGATTTTAAGCAACGACTTTGCCCCAGAGCACCTAGAACTCGAGGTGGAAGATCCCTGGGAACTGTTACAACAGATCCGCCATGCCGGAGCCATCTTCCTGGGGCAATCGACCCCCGAAGCCGTCGGCGATTACGTCGCGGGTCCCAGCCATACCCTACCCACCTCTGGCGCAGCCCGCTATGCCTCGGCCCTAGGCGTGGAAACCTTCATGAAGCACTCCAGTTTAGTCCAGTATTCCCCCCAAGCCCTGGAGCAGGTGTCTAAGGCGGTGATCACCCTAGCAACGGCGGAAGGCCTGGCCTCCCATGCGGAATCGGTACGCGTGCGAATGCAGGCCGAAGGGCGAGGCTGGCCGTCGGCGCTGTCGCCGCCGAGTGAGGAGTGGGGCGTGGGGCGTGGGGAATAGGGAAGGACACGGGGCAAGGTAGGCGCGTAATTAGGCCCGTAATCGTTTGACGACGCCATGTGGCTGCGACCTTGGTTATCCTGGAGTGACGATGTTGGGTCCCGCAAACGCGCCACGACCCTGACCATTCCCCAGTGTTAGGGTTGATAGGCCCCCAGCGGGTCAAGTTGTGCAGTAGTGGGCTTTGGTGATGACATTGACGCAGGTTTGGGGGGCACTGGCGGTTGTTATCCTTTGCCCGCTGCTGGGGGGGCTGCCGTTAATTGGCTGGTGCACGCGGCTGTTGACGGGGAAGCGGTTGGCGCAACAGGGGACGGGCAATCTCAGTGTGTCGGCGGCCTTCTACCACGGTGGGGTGGGAGTGGGCCTCTGTGCGGTGGTATTAGAGGCGCTGAAGGGGATTCTGGCGGTCCTGCTGGCGCGGCAATTTTTCCCCACGGGATCGGTATGGGAGATCCTGGCCCTGGTGGCCCTCGTGATGGGGCGCTATGCGATCGCCCAAGGGGCCGGCACAACCAATCTGTTTTGGGGCTACTGGGTGCATGACTGGCGGGTGGCGGCCCTGGTGACCCTGATCGGTGGGGTGAGCTTTACCGTGCTGCGGCAACGGCAACAAGCGCAGTTTGGGATGTTGATCCTGTTGCCCTTAGTGACCCTGTTGGTTTACCCAACCCAGGGCGATCGCCTCCTGGCGACCCTGGCCTTGAGTGGTTGTCTGGCGGTGATCTATCGTAAGATTCCGGATGACCTGAGTCTGGCGGCCACTGCCGCCCACCCCCGGAGTCAAACCATGTTGCGATTTTTCCAGGGGAATCAGGTACTCCTGTCCCTCGAACGGGCACCCGCTGCTGCCAAGGTTGGCCAGAAAGCAGCCACCCTGGGTGAACTGTTGCGTCAGGGCTATCCCATACCGCTGGGATGGGTGCTGTTACCAGGAGATGATCCGGCTCCCGCCTTAACCCAACTACACCCAACCCCGGAGCAACCGCTGGTGGTGCGATCGTCGGCGATCGGGGAGGACAGTGTGGAGGCATCGGCGGCGGGTCAATACCAAAGTTTTCTCCATATCCGGCACACCGACCAGTTGGCCCAGGCGATTCGGGATTGCTGGCAGTCTTATGATCGCCCGCAGGCCGTGCAATATCGCCGCGATCGGGGCTTACCGGATAGCAATTTAGCGGTCATCATCCAAACCCAGATCCGGGGGGTGATTTCCGGGGTAGCCTTCAGCCGAGACCCGATCGCCCGGTGTGGGGAGGCGGTCATGATCGAGGCCCTGCCGGGGGAAGCCACCCAGGTGGTTTCCGGACGGGTGACCCCCGCTGCCTATCGCGTGTTGCTCTCGGAAGCTGCCTTTAGCCAAACCCTGGCCCAGGTGGAAACGGCTGGGGATTTTGCGCAGGGGGGGCAATCGCTCCCAGAGACCGACTGGCCGATCGTGCCTGCGCGTGAAGCGGTTTCCTCAAACCCGGAGATTGCGCCCACCCTCTTGCGGCAGGTGGCCTTCCTGGCCCGTCGTCTGGAGGCCCACTACCACGGGATTCCCCAGGATATTGAGTGGACTTATGATGGTGAGCGGCTCTGGTTGCTCCAATCGCGTCCGATTACCACTTTGGTACCGATCTGGACCCGTAAGATTGCGGCGGAGGTTATCCCAGGGTACATCCGGCCCCTCACCTGGTCGATTAACCGGCCCCTGACCTGTGGCGTGTGGGGGCAGTTATTTACCGTTGTGCTGGGCGATCGTGCCCGTGGGCTGGACTTTAACCAAACCGCCACCCTCCTGGGGTCGGTTGCCTATTTTAATGCCACGCTGCTGGGAACAATTTTTCGGCGGATGGGGCTACCTCCGGAAAGCCTGGAATTTCTGACGCGGGGGGCCAAGTTTAGCAAGCCGCCGCTGCACGCCACCCTGCGGAATCTGCCTGGACTGGTGCGCCTGCTGGGTCGTGAAGTTTATCTGGAAAAGGATTGGCGACGATCGCACCAGCGCGACCTGCAACCCGTTTTGCACCATCTGTCCCAAGAAAACTTGGCTGATCTGGAGTTGCCAGCCCTATTGGCGCGGGTCGATCGCCTCCTGGCGGCCCTCCAACAGACCACCTATTACAGCATTCTCGCCCCCTTGAGCCTGGCCCTCCGGCAGGCGATCCTGCGGGTGCCAGAGACGGCATTGGATACACGGTATCTACCGGAAATTGCGGTTTTACGAGAGTTGCGGGAATTGGCAACAGCAATCCAACATCTCCTACCCCATGCCGAACCCGTGGGTGACGCCCCCACCTCGCTGCAGGGGGCTGCTCTTTTTGCCCAACTGGCGGAATTGCCGGATGCCCGATCCCTCCTGGAACGGTTTGACCAGATCCGCGATCGCTTTGGCTATCTCAGCGAAGTGGCCACGGATATTGCCATCCCCACCTGGCAGGAAGATCCCCTGCCCCTACGCAACCTGTTGGCCCAGTTGGTTGCCCAATCCCCGGTGACCCCAGCAGACCCAACGCCCGCATCCACCCCGCCTTCCCTGGCCCAACGCCTCGTCCAACGGCGGCTGATCCTGAAGGGGCAGGTGAGTGAGGTCTATAATCGGCTACTGGCAGAGCTACGCTGGACCATCCTGGCGATCGCCCGTCACTGGCAAACGGCGGGGATTTTGAATGCCATTGAGGACATTTTCTTTTTGGAACTCGCGGAAATTCGGCACGGTATTGAGGCAGGCTCAGACATCGCGATCGCGCCCTTGCAGGCGACAATTCACAAGCGCCGTGCCCAATTTGAGGCCGATCGCGAGCAGCCCCAACCGCCCCTCCTAGCCTACGGCAACCAACCCCTGACGGCAATGGCGCCCCCCCCTGCCATTGGGGCAACGATCCTATATGGGCTAGGGGCGAGTCCTGGGCAGGTGACGGGCCGCGTGCAGATCCTCAAAACCTGGCAATCCTTGCCGACGATCGAGGCAACCACGATCCTGGTGGTACCCTATACCGATGCGGGGTGGGCACCCTTGCTAGCCCAAGCCGGGGGGATTATCGCCGAAGTCGGCGGGCGGTTATCGCATGGGGCGATCGTGGCCCGTGAATATGGCATTCCAGCGGTAATGGATGTACATCAGGCGTGTCAACGCTTGCAGGATGGACAGCGGGTACGGCTGGATGGACAACTGGGACGGATTGAGGTTTTGGCTTGAGGGCTGGGAGCAAACGGGCAGAATGCAGTTACGACAAACAGGGCGACTAGGGCGACTGATGGGGATCGTATTGGCCATCGTAGGGAGTGGCTTGCTCCTGACTGGCTGCGATTTAGATCGATTTCGGGCGGAGGCCGTGCAAGTCCCCGAAATTATTACCAGTTTTTTAGGCGATCCCCAAACCTTCAATTCAGCCCTGAATAACACCTCACCGAATGTGTTCGGCCTGATTTATGAAGGATTGATTACCAGTCATGGGATTACCGGGGAAATTCAGCCCGCCCTAGCCGAAGCCTGGGAAATGTCCGAGGATAATCTGGCCATTACCTTTCGACTACGGGAAGGACTGCGGTGGTCCGATGGTCACCCCCTGACAGCGGACGATGTGATTTTTAGTTATCGCGATATCTACTTAAATGAAGCGATTCCATCGGGGGCACGCGATATCTTGCGGGTTGGGGTTGCCGGGGCATTACCCACGGTTGAGAAAATTGACGATCGCCAGGTGGTCTTTCGCGTGCCAGAACCCTTTGCCCCCTTCCTCCGTAATACGGGTTTGCCGATACTCCCTCGCCATATCCTGGCGGCATCCGTCCAGACCCTTGACCCGGACGGGAAACCCCTTTTTCTTTCTAAGTGGGGAGTGGGAACCCCCCCCCAGGAAATTGTGACCAATGGGCTGTATACGATCGCGAGCTACGTCACCAGTCAACGCATAGTGTTGCAGCGTAATCCCTACTACTGGCGGCGCGGCCCCAGTGGAGAACCTCAACCCTATGTCCAGCGGTTTATCTGGAAAATTATTGAAAATCGCGATACCCAATTGCTGAAATTCCGATCTGGCGATCTGGATGTAGCCGAACCTATGCGACCAGAAGATTTTCCCCTACTCAAGCGGGAGGAGCAACGGGGCAATTTTCGAGTTGAAATGGGGGGACCGCGTCCCGGTACCGTCTTTATTTCCTTTAACCTCAACCAGGGAAGCCGTAATGGTAAACCCCTCGTTGATCCGATTAAGTCCAAGTGGTTTAATACCCTAGCCTTCCGACAGGCTGTTGCCTATGCCATCGATCGCGACAAAATGATTGCCAACATCTTTCGGGGACTGGGAGCCAAGATTGATTCCCCCCTGACCAGCCAAAGCCCCTATTATCTTCCGCCAGAAGCCGGATTGCGCGTCTACAATTATGATCCAGGAAAAGCTAAAGAACTCTTGTTAGCAGCCGGATTCCAATATAACGATCGTAATGAATTACTGGATGCCGATGGCAACCGGGTACGCTTCACTTTGTTAACTAACGCCGAAAATACGGTCCGGGTCTCGATGGCGGCCCAGATTAAACAGGATTTGGCTAATATTGGAATTCAGGTGGACTTTACCCCGATCGCCTTTAGTGCGCTAGTGGATAAGTTAGGGAATTCTCTCGATTGGGAATGTCATTTACTGGGTTTTACCGGTGGTGTAGAACCGAATAGTGGCTTTAATATCTGGTCTCCTAACGGTTCACTCCATAGTTTTAACCAAAAACCCTTGCCCAATCAACCTCCTCTTGAAGGGCGACAAGTGGCGGATTGGGAGCAGAAAATTGGTGATCTATACATCCAGGGTGCCCAGGAATTAGATGAGGCCAAGCGTCGGGAAATTTACGGTCAAGTCCAAATCATTGCCCAGGAACAACTTCCCTTTATTCACCTAGCCACAGAATTGCTGATGTCTGCTGTTCGGAACAGAATTCAGAGCGTCCAATTCTCCGATTTAGAAGGTGCGCTGTGGAACCTATATGAGATCCAAGTAACACCGTGAAAGGAAGTTGAAAAAGGCCGTATAGGAATAATTTTTACGACTAAAGATTTACGGCTAAAGTTGTTACTACAAACCACAAATCTAATGAGTCTTGATGAGGGATATTTGGTGCGTCTGTCCATTCATGGTAGCCTCACTTCCCTCGAGTTGACACTTGAGGGGTGGCCGTTTAGGATGGGGGAAGAATCGAACAAGTCTGCCTAATTTGGGACCGCTTTACCTCAATTAACTCCCAGGGTCAGCGGTAACAAAACGGGGGAACCGTTTAAGGGGCGTGTTTCCAAAGTTGTCAAGTACCCAAAGTAGGGTTTTGGAAAAGGGCATCTCTCAGCCCTAGCCCGTCAGCTAACCTCGTCGGCATTGAGAGGAGATTGAATCGTCAGCAATGTTTTACCGTTGACTGTTTCAGTGTCCTAGGTCGTGGTGTGATCACGGCTTGTTCGCTGTCCATGAATACACTCGCAGGAGGGCTTCATGCAGCCTAGGCCACGAACGTGTGCGACTACTCCAACAGGGCAACCTTGGGGTAACAATACCCAGCCGACAACACCGGGACAAGTCTCACGACAACCCGCAATTTCGCGTTTAGAAGCGACCCTATGCCAGCCGAATCTGCCCCAATGCCGGGTCCTTTTGCCGGCGCCACCCCCGGCTCCGATCAGCCCCAGTCCGGTGCCAACGACCAACCTGGTTGTTGGCTATAATGGCTCTGCCTATAGTCGGGCTGTGCTGGCGTTAACCCTGGCGATGGCCGAGCAACGGCAAGCGATGCAACCCCATCCCGTACTCGTGCACGTGGTGTATGTGGTTGATAAAATCCGTCCCAAGACGATTGCTCAGGCCGATCGCATTCGTTGGCAGGCTCGTTGCTTGGCTAGCGAATGGCAAGGGGCACTCCATACCCATTTACGCATTGGTCCCGTGGCACTAGAGCTACGTCAGGTGGTGGCGGCGATCGCGGCAGAGGCCCTGTTCATTGGGAGCTACACCGCTGATCATCCCCTTGTCCAGCAATTAGCGACGGACGTTCCTTGTGCGGTCTTGGGTTTGCCCTGGTAAGTAGGGCTTCGGTATAGCAGTCAAACCGTTGAGTTTCACTCGACGGGGCAGAAGACTTAACTGTTACGGGAGACACCTTTACGGGAGACACCTTCCTCCGCGTCAGTTGTTGAAGCCCTGCTCAGTCGGATAGGTCATCCGGGTAATGCCCGTCAACGCTCAGGCACAGGTACCTGCCCGCAGGCAAACCCAACGATGTGTGGGGAAAACTTGGGCGAGTTCAAACCTAAGGCCCCATAAGCTAACCTTGCACTTTACACTGGAGCAGGAGACCTTTCTGTTCCTCATTACCCCTATCCCCGCTTCCTTTATGCAAAAGCGCAACCAGATTGATACCAGCAAAATCATGTACCAGGCCGAGGAGTTGATTAGTGCGGCCTCGAATCGGTATCGCATTACGGTCCAAGTGGCTAACCGGGCCAAACGTCGCCGCTATGAAGATTTCGACAGCCTGGATGATCCGCTACTGAAGCCAGTGATCCGGGCGATTATCGAAATGTCAGATGAGTTGACCCAACCAGAAATTATTGGCGAATGAACAATTTCCCCCAGGGAACGCTTCGCGAACGCTCCCAACCCCGCCGCACGGTGGGACACCCTCCAACCGCTGGGGCACGACGATTACCCCGATCGCTCCGGTTTGGCCTGATCCTGCTGACAATGGTGGGCCTCGTCTGGGTCGCCAATGCGATCGTCGTTGCCCAGCCCCCGGTTCCGGTTTACCTGAGCCAAGCGGGGTCTCCGGCCAGTGCCACCTCAGCAGCGACCCGTCGATTACGCCCCTGGGAAGTGGGGGATGTCATCTACCAGTCTTTCCCGGAGCTACCGAAGGAAAATCAATATCAAGCGATTTCTGGGGACGTAGCGACCGATAACACCCTAGTCAGCCGCCTGATCCGCTACCATCTCTACGTCAAAAGCCGACCCGGTACCTATCGTCTTGACTGGAAGCTCACCCTGGCCGACTACCTAGGGGCGAATGAAATTATGCGGGAAGACCAGTATCCCGGTTATGACACCCTGCGGACGAATCCAATGGCGGGGGATCGGGCCGCGATCGCCCAACTCTCCCGGCAGGACCGCGATCGTTTGGTGGAGTTATTAGTCCGGGCCTTTAATCCCCTGTACGATCGCCTAGTGTTAGAGGCCGCAACCCATAAAGTCGAGCAACGCCAACCGCAGACGACTGCTCCCCCCCC
>NZ_JBRCAD010000146.1:0-23873 GCF_053493415.1 Trichothermofontia sp.
GGAGGGGGGAGAGGGTTTGTTGCTGGGTGACGCGTGCGGCGACGGTTAGCCCGCCTTGGAATTGGTAGTAGTCGTCGGAATCGAGCAAATCATGTTCGCGATTGTCCTGGTTATGGAGCACAATTTGCAGTTGGCCCAATCGTTGGGTAAAGGCTTCAGGGGCGGCCATCCCATTGCGGTTACCGGGGGTGCTGCCATAGGCATAGCTACTCCAGTTGATATAGGCTCGTGCCAAATCTGACTCATCTGTCCAATTTTGGGCATCGATTAAGCCCTGTAGCCCCGCGCCATAGGCTCCTGGTTTTGAGCCGAAAATACGGTAACTGGCCCGGGTGTGGGCTTGTTGCGGGGTAAGGCCGATCGCTTGCCAGTATTGTGTTTCTTGTTTCACCTGGGCGGCAAGGGGATTTTGCGCCGCTGGTTCATCGAGGGCGGCAACCGCTTGGACGGCGCGATCGAAGAGATCAATTAAATTGGCAAAGGCATCGCGGAAAAACCCCGAAATGCGTAACGTCACATCGACACGGGGACGCCCCAACAGCGACAGCGGGAGAATCTCAAAATCCACCACTCGCCGCGACGGCCCTTCCCATACCGGCTGCACCCCCAATAGGGCCAACGCTTCGGCCATATCATCCCCCCCCGTGCGCATGGTGGCTGTCCCCCAGATCGACAGGCCCAGGGTTCGGGGATACTCGCCATTGTCCTGGGTATAGCGCTCGATCAATGCCTCGGCGGCTTTGCGGCCCACTGACCAGGCTGTTTCCGTCGGCAACCCGCGCAGATCCACCGAATAGAAGTTTCGTCCGGTCGGCAACACATCCGATCGCCCCCGTGTCGGTGCTCCAGAGGGTCCACTGGGGACAAATTGGCCGTTTAAGCCTGCGAGTAGGTGGGTTAATTCGCGATCGGTTTGTTGCAAGGCGGGTAGCAGACAGGTGGCGATCCAAGCGAGTTCTGTTTGGAGGGGGTCGGATGAGGGTGCCGGACGGGCGGGATGCCCATCCCCCAAGCCAGCTGATGCTGGCTTAGTGCCTTCCCTAGTGTCTGGATGCCTTGGTGATGCCCCGACACACTCTAGCTCACGGGCTAATAATTCATCGAGCAAATCCGCTGCGACCGCTTCTAGGACTGCGATCGCATCCCCCACGGTGCGACACTCTCCATAGCCCTGTCGTTCTAGACAAGGTTGATCCGTATCTGTCAAACGTGCCGCCATTTCCCCGGTTAGGGGATCGAGCGTTAACCCCCAGGCTTGGGCGATCGCCCGCGTCAATCCAACCCGACCGGCTGATGGATGCCGCGCGATCGCAAGCAGTAGATCCCGTAACTGCCGCCCCTGGGGACACTGGCCAAGGATATGTAATCCATCCCGAATCTGGGCTTCCTTCAGTTCGCACAGATAGCCATCCATGCGTTCACACAGGGCATCGATCGTGACAGGGCGTCCGTCACTCGCGGCATCTTGATTAGCAGGGTCGGGGATAAATCTTGTAGGATAGCCGTCCCGGCTGTCAGCCGATAAGCTGGGTATTACCCTGAGATCGCGATCGAGGTGCTCTTGCTGCACTAATTCAACAATGCGATCGCGAATGACTGGTAACCGTGATGGGTCCAGGTTTTGCGCCTCATAATACTCATCAATCAACCCCTCCAGTTTTTGCAGTGGTCCGTAGAGTTCCGCCCGCGTCATCGGTGGTGTTAGGTGATCGATAATTACTGCCTGCGATCGGCGTTTCGCTTGGGCACCCTCCCCCGGATCATTGACAATAAATGGATACAAATGGGGCACCGGTCCCAGCGCTACCTCCGGGTAACAATGGGCCGACAGCGCCACTCCTTTCCCCGGTAACCATTCCAGATTGCCATGCTTCCCCACATGGACGATCGCCTGTGCCCCAAACACCTCCCGTACCCAGAGATAAAAGGCAAGATAGGCCGGTGTGGGTTCCAAATCCGGTGCGTGGTAGTTCAGGCTAGGGTCTAAATCATAGCCCCGCGAGGGTTGAATGCCGATGAAGACATTGCCGAGTTGAATGCCGGGAATTGCCAGATCGCCTAGCCCTCGGCGGTTTTGAAAACCGCCGAGGGCTGGGTCCGCTTGCTCCCAGCGCTCCATCATCCCCTGTTGCACGGCCTCGGGTAATTGGGCAAAGTAAGCTGAAAAAGTTTCAGCATTAAGGGCTTGAGCAGCCGCGCGCACGCCATGCCCCTCGTGATCATTCGTCACCCCAGCCGTTAGGCGTTGGATCAGGTCATCCCCGGTTTCGGGCAAATCCTCAGGCAGGCTATACCCGGCTTGTTTTAAGGCATTGAGAATCGCTACACAACTGGCGGGCGTGTCCAACCCAACGCCATTGGCTAGGCGGGCATCTCGCGTTGGGTAGTTCGCCAAAATCAGAGCCACCCGCCGATCGCCCACCGGGGTTTGCCGCAGTCTGACCCAATTTGCCGCCAGATCGGCCACCCAGTTCACGCGATCGGGCACAGGCTCATAGACCACTACCGCCGTTTCCAGGGTTTCATGTTGCGACTGCACCGCCTTAAACGAAATAGCGCGACTAATAATCCGGCCATCTACCTCTGGCAACGCTACATTCATCGCCAGATCACGGGGACTGAGGCCCCGTTGCTGGGTTTCCCATTGGTCGCGGGTACCACCGCTGAGAATTACCTGGATCACGGGCACGTCCAGGGAGTGGGGAGTGGGGAAGGAAGCAGAAAGCGTGGGGTAGGTGTCCTGCCTGCCAATAGTGTCAATTGTGGGGTAGGCGTCCCGCTGGCCCGCGTCCCCATCCGGCCTGCCAGTTGGATTAGGTCCCGCAACCATCGGCGATCCTTGAGGTGCAAACGGACTACTGGCAAAACTCGTTGCATTTAAGAGTACCTGAATCCCATCCCCATCCTTGGGTTGAAAATAGGGCAACACCTCGGCCTGGATATCCGGTTCCCGTAGCGACGGCACAAAGACTGGGATGGGGTCTAGGTCTCGCTCTGCTAACGCCCGACACAAGGTTACGATCGGGGCCGTATTGCCCGCTAAATAGTGCGATCGGTAGAAGAGAATCCCAACTTTGGCAAGGGGCGAAGGGCTGGGTGCGTCTGGGTGCCTAGGTGTCTGGAGAGTTCCCAAATCTTGCTTTGAGGCATCTCGCCAATCCAACACCCCCACCCGTGGGACCGGTTGGGCTAAGGGGGGTTCTTCTCCATACCCTAAACCTAACCAGGCCAAAAACCGCAATGCATACCCCAAGTTTGTCACCCCCCCTTCGTTGAAATAGCGCCAGAGGCGATCGCAGACCCCTAACCCCACTGTTGAGTGGCTGATCAAATCCGGGTCCGGCTGATCATCCCCTGGTAACACCCAAAGCATTGCCCCCGTCGCTGTGGCCACTTCCCGCACGACCTCCAGCCCATAGGGCCAGTAGGCCCGCCCCCCTAACAACCGCAACACAATCACCTGCGCCTGCGCCAGTACTGTTTCTGCGTAGGTATCGATCGTTAACGGTTGCTGGAGTTGCAGTAAACTCGCCACCCGTAAGGCGGGAAAATCCGCCGGTAATTGGGTCGTCACCTGTGCGAGGGTCTGGATCTCCGTATCTGCCGCCGTTAACAGGACGATCGGGGCTGGGGTTTGCTCAACAAAAATCACCCCCGCCGTCTCTGGCGTCCACCCGCCCGGTAGCGTGCTTAGGCGATGCATGGGTCCTCCCGATACAACCATCATCTTTGTCGATCGAATGTATCGGATCGTAGACCATCATCGAGTTCCACACCCAAATCTGTATTGGCAGAAAGCGATTCTCTATAGCTGTTGTCGGCAATTATCCTGAAATCTAAAAATAAACTTAAAATATTAAGACTTACTAAAGACTTTTTGATGACTAAACATAAAAGATTACTAATAGAAGCGGGATCAGGGAAAAAAGCTTGATAACGTACAGGGGTGAAGGGAATCAACGGCAACGCCAAGCGGGATTCACTTATTAAAACATATATTGATCATGACTATTCAGATTCCGATATTCCACCCGCAGCAAACCTTGTCGCTGGCCGTATTCTTGCAATTACGTGCCCTACTTCGGCAAATTTCCCTGGCCCAACAGGATGAAGTCCTATTCCTCTCAGAAGCTTCCCTGCCGACCCGAATCTTACTGTCCCCATTTACGATCGTGGCTGCACCCGCATGGGTGATTTTACTGACGGCAAGCCCTTGCATCAGTACAGATGGGGCGGGCGGGTCGCACGCAGCAGAATTGCAGGTTTTCTTAACATTTGATGTGGCCGTTGCTTGCCAATTTGTTGACACGATCGCGCAACGGTGGCGACGGCAAACCCGTCATCTGCGGACACTCCGAGCGCGGCTGCAAGCCCTCAATCTGGAAACTTCTGATGCGGGGAAAGATACCAGCCTAAAAGCCTTTCAACGATTTTCTGAAGGCTTAATTTCTCTGCTGTCTGCAAATGACAAAATCATAGAAATGACTGGTCAAATCCAGGCAGAGAAAGAACACCTTTTTCACCAGGTTATTACCCAGATTCGCCATAGTCTGGAATTACCAGAAATCCTAGAAACCGCAGCAGAACAGGGACGAAACTTTCTCCAAGTAGACAAATTATCGATTTACTGTTTAGTCACTGATCCGGTTGTTGCTGAAAAGCTGGACAATGTTGAGATGAAGCCAGCCTATACGGCACACGCTGCCTATGGCCAGCCAGCACTGCCCCCCAATCCCCCCGCTGCCCTTCAGACCTTACCGACGCATTCTCATGACTTGATTAATTGCCAGGGGGAAACAACCATCTTAGGTGACATTCAGGATGTGACTGATTTGCCCCCTTGCCTGCGAGCGTTATTTGCTTCCCATTGTCCACGTGCCCTCCTCGCTACCCCGATTACCCTGCCGGAGGGCTTGTGGGGTCTCTTGGTGGCCCAAGAGTATGATCATCCGCGCCATTGGCCAGAGAGTGATGTGAAGTTCCTCAAGCGAATTGCGGAACATGTTGCGATCGCGATTCATCAAGCACACCTGTATGCCCAACTCCGCGTTCAAGCCCAAACCTTAGAACAGCGGGTACAGGAAAGTACTCAAGATTTAAGAGATGCGCTCCTCGCTGCCCAGGCTGCCGATCGCGCCAAGGGAGAGTTTTTAGCGACAATGAGCCACGAATTGCGCACACCATTAGCCTGCATTATTGGGATGTCTTCAGCCCTCTTAAGCTGGACCACCGCACCCCTGACCGAAAAACAGCGTGAGTATCTAGAAATTGTGCATGATAGTGGTGGACAATTGTTAGAACTTATCAACGATATCCTGGAACTCGCTCGCTTAGAGGCTGGGAAAACTGTTCTTAATGTTAGCTGTTTTTCAGTCACACAGCTCGCCAGACAGGTGATTGAGTCTTTCCAAGGCAAAGCAGATAGTAAGAATATTAAACTCCAGGTAGAATTAATGTTTGGTTCGGAGGAGGCTACCCTCGCAGCAGATCGTCGGCAAATACGTCGAATTCTCGTGAATTTGCTAGGTAATGCTATCAAATTCACGCCAGAGGGTGGTGAGGTCATATTACGCATTTGGCCGGAAGAACGATCGGTTAATTTTCAGGTTGAAGATACGGGAATTGGAATTTCAGAAGAACATCAATCCTTGCTATTTAAAAAGTTTCAACAGGTGGATATGAGTTATCGTCGCCAATATGGGGGTACCGGACTGGGACTGGCCTTAACGAAGCAATTAGTTGAGTTGCATAAAGGTTGGATTAGTGTGGACTCGCTTATTGATTCCGGATCTATTTTTACTGTGCATATTCCTGCCCAACCTTTGCCGAAAAATCAACCCGACTCTCAGGAAATGACTCGCCAACCAGAAATTCCTGATGACAATAGGTTAAGAACGAGTGGTGGTTGCGTTGTGATTATTGAAAAAGATGAGGTGATCGCTGAACGCATGTGTGACGTGCTGACGACAGCAGATTACCAGGTTGTTTGGATGGTCTCTGGCGAAACGGCTGTGCATCAAATTGACCTTCTACAGCCAGTTGTTGTGATTTTAGCTTTATCTACGCAAATTGAGGTGGATGTGCAACTCATCCAGCAGTTACATCGTTTGCCACTGACAACGGAATTTAAGATTTTGCTACTAGCCCTCAATGATGATCTCGCGTATGTACAGCAATGCTTAGACGAGGGGGCTGATGATTACCTGATTAAGCCATTTGCGATCGAAACTTTGCCACAGCGCTTACGGAACTTACTTTTTCCAGTTTTGCGGGAATGAATTAGGGAACCTGGCCTTGACTCCTGATTATTGTGTGGGCGCAGTTGCGAAAATTGCTATTGGTCGAGGTGCTCATTAGTTTAAGATAGAAAAAGAAATCAGAAAGCGTAGCACTCGTTTGGCTAGCTCTCGTCATTGCTTGGAAGTCCCCGTGCGTGCCATCAATATTAAGGTTAGGACAGGGGACCGGCGGGAAACTTTGGGGTGAGTAAACACCGCCCTATCCCCCAACCTATCTGAGGATTACAGTACCATGATCGCTCCTGACACCATTGCCACCGATCAGGCAGATAAATTTCGACAACTGCAAGCCCAACTGCGTCAGCAGGCGCTTGTGCCGGAAACCAATCCTTGGCATAGTGTGACGCTACCGGACGATAGTGATTTTGATAGTGATTTTGATATTTTTGTGGTTCCCTCCTTGAGCCTGGATCAACGAGAATTGCTGAAAATTGAAGGGGTGCTGCACTACGAGGAACGCTTGTTATTTTCCCTGATCCGGCTGCGCAATCCCCGAACTCGCTTGGTGTATATCACTTCACAACCGTTACCCCCGATCGTCATTGATTATTACCTCCAGTTATTACCGGGCATTCCCTTCTCCCATGCCCGCGATCGTCTCCTGTTGCTGTCTACCTACGACAGTTCGCCCCAACCCCTCTCCAAAAAGATCCTGGAACGGCCTCGACTAGTAGAACGAATTCGTCAGGCATTACGTCCCGATCGGGCCTATATGACCTGCTTTAATGCCTCTGCCTATGAGCGGGATCTCTCGGTTCGTTTGGGGATTCCCCTCTTGGGATGCGATCCGGATTTGTTGCAATGGGGTACGAAGAACGGCAGTCGGCGTATTTTTGCGGAGTGTGGAGTTGCCTTTCCCGATGGCAGCGATTTGGTTCACCATGAGGCTGATCTGGCCACCGTGGCCGCCGAACTCTGGGAACGTCACCCAGCCCTGCAACGCATCGTGGTTAAACTCAATGAAGGCTTTTCCGGTGAAGGGAATGCCATTTTAGACCTGCGTTGGCTGCAAACTGTTGCACCGGGGCAAGCCACCCACGGCGAGCGGACGCAAGCCCTATCGCAAGCCTTGCCGAACCTGCGTTTCCAGGCCGCCAACGAAACTTGGGAGTCGTACCGCAGTCGCATCCCAGAGTTGGGTGCGATCGCGGAAGTGTTTATTGAGGGGGCGATCAAGCGATCGCCCAGTGCCCAGGGCTATGTCACCCCGACCGGGGAGGTGGAGGTATTGTCCACCCATGATCAAATTCTCGGCGGTCCGGATGGTCAGATTTACCTGGGTTGTTCCTTCCCCGCCCACAAAATCTATCGCCTGCAATTGCAAGATGCCTGTTGGCGCATTGGCCGTTGTCTAGCGGAAAAAGGCGCGCTAGAACGCTATGGGGTAGATTTTGTGACCGTGCAGGGAGCCGATGGCCAATGGCAAATCCAAGCCATTGAAATCAACCTGCGTAAAGGGGGAACCACCCATCCTTTTATGACCCTGAAATACCTGACGGGGGGGCGGTACGACAGTGCTACTGGGCTATTCTATAGCCAGCAAGGTGATCCCAAATATTATGTCGCCACGGATAACTTACAAAAGCCGCGCTACCGGGGGTTATTACCAACCGATTTAATGGATATTATTGCCCATCATCGTTTACATTTTGACAGCAGTAGTAAAACGGGGACCGTGTTTCACCTCATGGGGTGTCTGTCGGAATATGGCAAGGTGGGACTCATTAGCATTGGCAATTCGCGCCAGCAGGCAGAGGATATTTATAACCAAGTTGTCAGTGTTCTGGATGCCGAAACCCAAACGACCCATACGAATCTCTCCCAGGGAATTCCCCCGATGCTTTGGAGTGGACGGGCTTGAGGGAAGGGACTGCCCACCCCTTATGGTCATTTTGAGGCATTGAAAAATTTTGAGGCATTGAAAAAGCGATCGCGGGTGGCGATCGCTCAAACTCTGCAAAACTGGGATAACCCACAACAAAACTTTACTGCGCCAATGCCGACGACACCACCACCGTTACCGTTGCTAAGGCGATCAACGCCAACGCCAACCGCACTACCCACTGTGTCGCTTGCAGGTCGTTCGTAACCCTTTCGGTGAATGGCGTCTGGCCTGCCTCCAGGTAGTCAAGCTTCAATTCCACCTGCTCCAGTTTGTCGGCAATATCCCGCAGTGTGGGTTCGGTGGTGGTCATGGGTCCTTCTAATCAATAAGATTTCCGTAGATGCGGTAGAGATCTTCCTTCTCCGCAATTTTTCGAGCCATAAGCTCGTCGCCCTCCTGAACACGCAGAATTGCCTTCCGTAAACGTATCCTAAAAATCTTGGTGGATAGTGTGGGATTTAGGCTGTGGTACAAAAGCTAGAACCCCGACTCTAGTGGCTGTATAGCTTATAGAGTCAGGGTCCCAGAGTACTCTTTTAATATACCCCTTAGTATACCCCCAGGGGAATTCGAATCCCCGTTACCTCCGTGAAAGGGAGGTGTCCTAGGCCTCTAGACGATGGGGGCTTGCTTTTGACCTTTATCAGGATAGGGGAGAGCAAAACGTTCTGTCAATACCCTAGCCAGAAGAATTTTGACCATCGCTGCGGGATAGGACAGGTGTGGGCATCACCCGGCGGTAGTTGGATTTCGGCGGCTAGCCACGCGAGTTGCGCAGGCGGATCAGTTGGCGACGCATTTGGGGGGAGGCATTCAGTTCGCTGAGAGGAGAGGCCTTGGCTTCGATCAGGATAGGTTCAAGGTAGTCATCGGCTCCGCACAGGAATGCATCCAGCAGGAGTTCTAGTAGTTGGCCACGATTGCTAATCGCTTGCCCTTCTTCGAGCAGGTTAAATTTCAAGTGGATCTCGCACTCATAAATGCCAACTTCATCAGTGACGGATGGTTGTGGGGACGTTGTGGATGACATTTTATCCTCTGGAATGTGTGGGTTGGAATGCGTGGGTATCTGTAATGATGATTTTTAGGAATACAAGCAAATGTAGGAATTAGCTTCTAATTGCATTATTCCATGCTGGATTTGCGGCCCTATTGTTTTAGCAGGAACTTACAGAAACTTAAAAATACCTTGCTTCATCTAGGCTTCATAATCCTGCTTAGCTTTAGTGAGGGGTGGGTGGTCTTTCTACGGATAATCCGTGCTGTCTCGCTTGTTTAGGCGCCATTGTGCAGCGATTAAGCCTGGTCAGGCGCTGATGAGCGTTTGATTTGCTACAGTTCCAGAAAAAAATAAACAGGGATGTTTACACAAGATTCAAAAATGTGGTGTAGACGGTGGCGAGATAGGAGAAACCTGTTTTAAGGTTTTATTAAGTGATACCAGCCACCCTGGTTGGCGCACTCAGTCTGAGGCGTAAAGGCAACCTAGGGTATGCAGTAATCGTTGGGTTTGGGTTTCCCAGGTGAGGGTGCGCATAAACTGGGCCGCCCGATCGCCCTTCTGTTTGGCTGCCTCCCGATTTTGGTAAACCCCTTCCAACTGTTCGAGTACTTCCTCCACGATGGACTCTCCCCAGCCGTCTACAGCGGGAAAATGGGCATTGGGGCGGACCGGTCCCTGCGATCGCAGCCCATAGCAGTGATCCAGGTTTAAGTCGTCGCGAAGCAAATCCAGGTGACCCGTATTGGCTGACAAAATTGTGGGCAGACCGGTGGCGAGACATTCCATTGCCACCAAATTGGTCCCCCCTTCGGCCCGATTGGTGAAGACGGCGACATCGGCTTCCCGCAGAATATTAGGCATTTGGTGATTGGGCACCATACCGAGATCAATTACCGCCTCTGCTGGGATACCATTTTGGATCAGCCAGGGAATAATCTCTAACTGGCGGTTACTGCCAAGCGTGGGTAGCCCGATCACGTTGCCTGTGTGCTCCATGCCGCTCATATATTGGGGCCAGTGGGTTTGCCAAGCGGTGATGAGCAAGGCATCGGGGTGGCGTTGTTGGAAGTGCTTGAAGGCCGCGACAATAATATCCTGGCCCTTGCGGTACTCTAATTTGCCACCGGAGAAGATGACAAAGCGATCGGGAAAGAGGTTGAGCCGAGGGGCGGGGTGGAAGTAGGTGGGATCGATTCCTTGTAGAACGGTACTGACTCTGGTTAACCCATGCTGACGTAAGACGGCTTCATTCCAGTGGGACCCGGCAATAATCCAATCATATTGTTGGGCGATCGCGAGGGCATCGGGAGTAAACCGGGTATTCTCTGAAAAGATGACCCCGACGGTGCGATCGCCGCGAAAGGCTTGGAGGCGATCGGCCCCAACAAAGTTATTACCAAGGGCTTGGAGAACGGGCATACCGAGGGCGATGGTTTGGCCGGGATGTTGACTGGTAATTTGTTCAATATGTTGATAACTCTGGAAATAGGGCAATAGCAATCGTTGACAGAGGGGATTTAAGTCTTCTAGGCGAACTAAGGGGGGACGCAGAGCAATTGGTTGACAGGACTGACGTCGCAACAACTGGAGAGCCAAATTAAATCCATAGACACCCCAACCGCTGGTTAGTTGCATCGACCAATCGATCGCGATTTGGGTTGGTATTTTAGTCACGAGATGCTGAGTGGCAGGAGTATCTGTGGCTTGTTCTCTCGTGGCTGTGGGGTGGGCCGGTTGCAGCGCGGGTGTCAGAGTGGTAGGTTGAATCACGACGGGTGGGTGTGTTGACTGTTCAGGATTGACCAACGAATTTTGAAGGTTGAAGGTTGAAGGTGGCATCATCCATTCCTGTAAGGCCGTTTTCACCCGTTGGATCACCCCCGCCCAATCCCCCAGTTCTGTTTGACGGAAGAGGCGCATGGTGGGATACCAGGGACTATGCTCGCGATAGTTGCACGATGCCGAAGGTGTATCGAGCAGCCAGCGCCAATCTGGGGTATGGGAAAGGAGCACCCACACGGGTTTGGCTAATGCACCAGCCAGGTGGGCCACTGCCGTATCAACCGTGATGACGAGATCTAATTGGGTGATTGCCGCTGCCGTATCAGCAAAATCGTGTAAATGGGGACTTAAATCCCATACTGTTATGGCAGCGGGTTGTTCAGTTAATTGTTGTGAGGCGGGTCCGACTTGCAGACTATAAAAGGCAATATGGGGGACCTGAAGTAGGGGTAAAAATTGCTCAAGTCTACACGATCGTAGGCGGTCTTTAGTATTCTGTGGATTACCGGCCCAAACGATACCTACTGCTAGGCGAGTACCCAGGGGAGGTGTTAACCGTAAGGGATGATCAGTAGGAGCTTTAAGATAGGGAACAGAGGCAGGGATTGTTTCCAGGGTAGTCCCAAATAGATATGGCAGGCTCAGGAGCGGAACATAAATGTCAAATTCAGACGCCGCAATATCAGGATCATAAACTTGAGTCACACCGGGTGCAGTGGCCAGGAGGCGTTTGAGGGAAGCCTGACAACTGATCACCACAGTGCCGCCCCGATCGGCCACGAGGGCCGCATAACGGATAAATTGAATTTTGTCGCCGAACCCCTGTTCTGAGCACAGCAGAATGCGTTGCCCCTGAAGGGGATTCCCATCCCAGCGTAAATGTGTTTCATTTTGGAGATGGGAGAAATTATACTGAAAGCTATTTACCTTAAATCGCCATTCATAACCTGCCCAACCCGCTTGGAAATTGCCTTGTAAAAGGTAGGTAGTTCCTAACCCGTAGTGAGCCTCAGGCAGATCGGGGGTAATGGCTAGTGCTTTTTGGAAATAGGCGATCGCCTCGGTTAAATAGCCTTGGGCCTGGTAAACATTAGCCAGATTGCTGTACGCGGGTGCCAGATCGGGCCTGAGTTGAATCGCCCGTTGATAATAGGTGACTGCTTCTGTGAACCGATAGCTCTCTGCAAGGAGACTACCGAGATTGATGTACAACTCATAGGCATGAGGAGCCAGGGCGATCGCCTGTTGGTAGTGTTGGATGGCGAGATCTAACTGGCCCTGGTGTTGAAAGGCCCAGGCCAGTCCTTTCTCCGCTGGAAGTAGGTCTGGCTGAAGGTGTTTAGCCATCTGGAAATAGTGAATTGCTCCTGCCCAATCCTGGGTTTGGGTACACTGATTGCCCTGCTGTAGTAAAACATCAATCTGAGTAGAAGTCGTTGAAGGGGTTAAATTTTGAATTTTGAATTTTGAATTTTGAATGGCTAATTCTTGCAAGGCTATTTTCACCCGTTGAATCACCCCGGCCCAATCTCCTGGTTGAGTTTGGCGGAACAGACGCATTGTGGGATACCAGGGACTATCATCGCGATCGAGCAGCCAACGCCAATCGGGTAAGTAGGCTAGCAAGACCCATACGGGTTTAGCCATTGCCCCAGCGAGATGAGCTACCGCCGTATCAACGGTAATAACTAAATCTAATTGGGCGATCGCGGCTGCGGTATCAGCAAAATCCTTTAGTTGGGGACTCAGATCACGGACAGTCACCGTTGGGGGTAGATTTTCAAGTTGCTGACTTTCTGGACCAACTTGCAGGCTATAGAAATCAATATTTTCCAGGTTTAGCAGGGGCAACAATTCAGTTAATGGATATGATCGTTTCTCATTCTCTTGATTCATCGGGTTGCCAGCCCACGTAATCCCAATCCTTAAGGTTGACGAGGTTGTTTCTAAATGAATAGAGGATGTTTCTGGAGCAAAAAGATAGGGAACCTGTGATGGGATCGAGTCTGGGGTAGTCCCAAAAAGCTTGGGTAAACTCATCAAAGAAATGTATTCATCAAATTCTGAAACTGGCATACTAGGTTGATCCGTAACCATATTGGCATCCGCCATCAAAGGTTCTACGGTATGAATTGCCTTTTCAAATAAGGATTTAAGTTCAGTCGAGCAAGCAAAAATAACTGTCCCGCCTGATCGGCAAATCAGGATGGCATATCGAAAGAATTGGATCTGATCACCAAAACCTTGTTCCTTACAGATCAAGATTCGCTTACCTGCGATCTTTTGGCGATCCGTGAGGCAGGTTTTATCGACGTTCAAGAACGAGGTAGACAGTTTCTGAAATAATGCCGTTTTAAACCGCCATTCATACTCCTCCCAACCTGCTAGCCAGTCTCCTCTCAGTAATAAGGTTGTACCTAAGGTAAAATGGGCCTCAGCAAAGTCTGGAGCGATCGCGATCGCCCGTCTTAAATGTTGCTCAGCCTGTTCTAAATTCAATTGTTGTTTATACAGCCAACCTAGGGTGTAGTGGGCAGTGGGTAAATTGGGTTGCAGCGCAATCACATTTCGGAAACAGGCGATCGCTGCATCCCATTGTTTGTTCTCTAGATAAGTATTGCCCTGTTTAGTTAACGCTGCAATTACCGTTGCCGCTTGTTTAAAGGGATGGGGTTGGGTGCAGGTATCCCGTAATTCTGTTAAGGCATCGACTACCCGCGTCATCACTTCGGCCCAATCTCCCAATCGAGTTTGTCGGAACAGACGCACAGTTGGATACCAGGGGCTATCGTCCCGATCCAATAACCACCGCCAATCCGGTAAAGCAGAGAGTAAGATCCACGTTGGTTTGCCGAGTGCCCCCGCCACATGGGCCACTGCTGTATCCACAGTAATCACCAAATCCAGTTGCTCGATTACCGCCGCTGTATCCGCAAAATCCTTAAGATGGGGGTTAAGGTCAAGCAATATTATCCCATCGGGCAAGTTAGCTAACTGGGTAACAGATTCACCCACTTGTAGGCTATAAAACGCGATATTTTCAAGTTCTAACAGCGGCAGGAAAGCTAATAAAGGACAAGAACGTTTTTGATTATTTGAATTTTTAGGACTGCCAGCCCAGACAATTCCTACTTTCAAAAGAATATGATCTGGCACTTGCAAAATTAAAGGTGGAATTGCTGGTGCCTTAAGATAGGGAACTTGAGCGGGAACTGTGGTGAGATCAGTTTGGAAAATGATCGGTAAATCCATCAAGGGGAAAAAGGTATCGAAGGCAACGTCATAATGGGTAACGACTTGATCAACACCATCCACCGTAGCGATTAAGCGCTCTAGACCTGCATAGCACCCGATGATGACCCGCCCGCCCCGTTGCGTTACTAAGGGAACATAACGCACAAATTGGACAACATCACCGTAGCCCTGTTCGGGATATAGAAAAATCGTTTTTCCAGTTAAATTACTGCCATCCCATTGTGGTTGCTTAAAATCAGATAAATCTTTGTCGTTCACTTGCCAACGCCAACGGTATTCGGCAAAACCACGTACTAAATCTCCTTGGGTTAGGAGCGCAAAACCCAAATTTTTATGGGCGATCGCGAGGTTGGGATTATGGGCGATCGCCTGTTCAAAATAGGCAGCAGCTTCGGCAATTTTTCCTCGCTGAAAATAGGCTAAGCCTAAATTGTTATAGGCCGCTGCTTCCTGGGGACAAACTTGCAAAAGTTGTTCATAACAGGTCTTAAGCGCATCGAATTGATCCTGATCGGTAAACGGTTTTTCCCAAGTTTCATCCAAGGCGAGAATACTGGCCAAACTATAGTAAGGTTTCGCATAGGCCGGATTGAGCGCGATCGCCTGTTGATAATGGTGACGGGCAGATTCTAACTCTCCCGCATCTTGGAGTACTTTGCCCAAATTATAGTGGACTTCCGGTAAATCCGGTTTCTGGCGCAGGACTTCCTGGTAATAACTGATTATCCCCTGCATCGATTCATGGGGTTGACAGCGATCGCGTCGCTCCACCAATGCGGCGACTACCCGTGTCATCACTTCTGCCCAATCCCCTAGGCGAGTTTGCCGGAACAAGCGGACTGTTGGATACCAGGGACTATCCTCGCGATCTAATAACCACCGCCAATCGGGAAGGGCAGAAAGTAAGATCCAGGTGGGTTTACCTAGGGCACCCGCCACATGGGCTACTGCTGTGTCCACCGTAATGACTAAATCTAATTGCTCAATCACCGCCGCCGTATCCGCAAAATCCTTGAGGTGGGGACTGAGGTCTGGCACGACTACCCCCGCTGGTAAGTCGGCTAACTGGGTAGCTGGCCCTCCAACTTGGAGGCTATAAAAGGCAATATTTTCCAGTTCGAGCAGGGGCAGAAAAGCCCTTAAAGGACACGATCGCTTTTGGTCGGTCGGATTTTTAGGATTCCCAGCCCACACAATGCCGACTTTTAGACGAATATGGGCCGGGAATTGGAGGACGAGGGGCGGAATTTCTGGTGCTTTAACATAGGGAACTTGAGCGGGAACTGTGGTGAGATCAGTTTGGAAAATGATCGGTAAATCCATCAAGGGGAAAAAGGTATCGAAGGCAACCTCATGATGGGTAACAACTTGATCGACACCATCTACCGTAGCGATTAAACGCTCTAGTGCCGTATAACAGGACACAATCACGCGTCCGCCCCGTTGCGCTACCAAGGAGGCATAACGCACAAATTGGACAATATCACCGTGGCCCTGTTCGGGATAGAGCAAAATCGTTTTTCCTGTGAGATCGCTCCCATCCCATTGGGGTTGCTTAAAATCAGGTAACCCTTTTTCTCCTACTTGCCAACGCCAACGATATTCAACAAAACCTCGCACTAAATCCCCTTGAGTCAGGAGTGCTAAACCTAAATTACGATGGGCAGGACTGAGGTGAGGATCATGGGCGATCGCTTGTTCAAAATAGGTTACCGCTTCGGCAATCCTCCCCCGGCGAAAATAGGCTGAGCCTAGGTTATTATAGGCTGCGGCTTCCTGCGGACAAACCTGTAACAGTTGCTCATAGCACGACTTAATCGCATCAAATTGATCCTGCGGTGTAAACAGCTTATCCCAGGTATCCTCCTTGGCCAGAATGCTGGCCAGTCCATAGTAAGGTTCTGGATAGGTAGGATCGAGGGCGATCGCCTGTCGATAATGGTTGCTGGCGGCCTCAAGATCCCCTTTTTCTTGCAAAGCCTTGCCCAGGTTATGGTGAGCTTCCGGAAAATCGGGCTTTTGCCGGAGGGCCGCCTGATAGTAGGTAATGGCTGCATTGAGATCCCCGACCTTGTGTAAGGCAACCCCTAAATTGCCTAAGGTTCGGGGTAGGTTTGGGTTGAGGGCGATCGCCTGTTGATAGGCCGCGATCGCAGTTGACCAATCCTGTTGTTCCAGGGCTTGTGTACCTTGGTGCAGCAGTTGTTCTAGGGTTTGCCGTTGTTCAGCCGTTACACAAGTAATATCCGACGCAATTCCTCCTTGGGGAGGCTGTGCAAACGTCTTTTCGGCATTAATCTCCGTATTAGGGGCTATGGGGTTTTGCGGTTGGCTAGCGTCGGATTGAGTATCAGATTGACTGCTAGAAATTCGACGCGATTTTCCGGGAGAGACGCTGCACGATTTTCCGGGAGAGACACTGCGTGAACGCGATCGTTGGGCCAATTTTTTAGCTGATTTTTCAGCCGATTTTTTAGCAGTTGCCTGCGTCCCTATCTGAGCGGTTGTTCTAGTTGCTGTTTTAGCGTGAGACCTTTTTTCAGATGTCATCTGTTTTTTGGCTGGTTTCTTGGCTATCGTCGCAGCAAAGCCTTTACGGGAATTATCCAGTTTGGTTTCTAAACAGGCTTGCAGGGCAACCAACACCTGAGTAATGACCGGCTCCCAATTTCCCGGTTGCGGTTGCCGGAAGAGTCGCAGCGTGGGATACCAGGGGCTATCTTCGCGATCGAGTAGCCAACGCCAATCGGGTATATAGGACAGTAATACCCAGGTTGGTTTTGCCAACGCCCCAGCCAAGTGGGCCACTGAAGTATCCACCGTAATGACTAAATCCAATTGGGCAATGGCAGCAGCAGTTTCACCAAAATCTGTTAATTGGGGGCTGAGGTCTGCTATCTGCGCTTGCTCTGCTTCGGGTAAGGCCGCTAACGCTAAAGCAGGCGATCCCACCTGCAAACTATAGAACGCAATATCAGATAAGGCCAATAGGGGCCGCAAAACCTCCAACCCACAAGATCGCTGGGCATCGTTGGGGTGGTCAGGACTTCCTGCCCAAACTAGCCCCACCTTCAGACGCTTACCTACGGAGGCCGTGAGTTGAATTTTCGCATCTGACGGAACTTGAAGATAGGGAACGGTGGCTGGAATCGTCTCTAGGGTCGTCCCCAACAGGCGCGGGAGGCTGAGCAACGGAGCACAAATCTCAAAGTCTTGTTGTGAGACGGCCATGTGAAGAAGGCACTCAATCCCTGGTACCGTCGCAAACAACCGTTGTAAATTCTCTGGGCAACAAACGATCACCCGCCCTCCGCGTGCCGCTACTAGGGGTGCATAGCGAATGAATTGGATTAAATCGCCATAACCCTGTTCTGGATGGAGCAAGATCCGGCGTCCGGCTAAATCACTTCCATCCCACTGGGGTTGAGTCGGGGGTGTCTTCGCAAAATGTTGGGTTTGCCACCGCCATTCATATTCCACAAATCCTCGTAAAAAATCCCCCTGAATTAACCAGGCGACGCTCAGATTAAAGTGGGCATCCACATGGTTGGGGTCAAGGGCAATTACCTGCTGAAAATAGCCGATTGCGGTGGCAATGTCTCCCTGCTTAAACAAACAACTGGCCAGGTTATGGGTAGCCTCAATATGGTTGGGATTTTGAGCCAAAACTTGCTGATATTCAGCGATCGCGGCTGTAAAATCTCTCTGCTTAACATACGCATTCCCTAGGTTGTAATGGGCGTCTAGGTGATCTGGCTTGACCTTTAGAGCCTGTTGATAGTGAGCGATCGCAGCCGCTAATTGGTCCTGGTTAAATAAGGCCGTTCCCAGATTGTTATGGACATCGGCATAATCGGGAACGATCGCTAGGGCACGGTGATAATAGGCGATCGCTGTTTCCCATTGTTGGCGTGCCTGCATAATATTCCCTAGATTACACAGGGCTTCTGGATAATCGGGGCGCAACGATAGGGCACGTTGATACTGCTCCATTGCCCGATTTTCATCACCCCATCGATGATAGGCATAGCCTAAATGGAAATGAATTTCCGCCGGTTGGGGATAGTCGGGTAAGGCTTGTTGATAATAGGCGATCGCGCTTTCCCATTGCCCCGATCGCAACGCCGCCATCCCCTGTTGGGCAAGCGCTTCTGAATTTTGAATTTTGAATTTTGAATTTTGAATTAACTCAGCCGCTTGTGGGATGGCCGTCTCGGCTGTCACTAACTCAGTTGTGCCAGTTGTGCCTGGGCAGGCAGGATGCCTACCCCACAAGAGCGGCTCCTGGGTTAGGGCGACAACAACGCGGGCGATCACGTCATCCCAATTGCCCGCTCTAGGCTGCCGGAAGATCCGCATCGTGGGATACCAGGGGCTATCCTCCCGGTCTAATAACCATCGCCAATCCGCCACATCGGCCAACAGCAACCACACTGGTTTCGCCATCGCCCCCGCCAAATGGGCCACCGACGTGTCAACGCTGATCACCCAATCCAACTGGTCAATCAATGCTGCTGTATCCGCCAAGTCCCCTAGGTAGGGGCTGAGATCCTGAATGGGCAAAGTTGAAAGGAGGGCGCGATCGGCCTCGGTCACCTCCTTTTGCAGGCTATAAAAGCGCAAATTAGGCAATTGAAATAACGGCTGTAAAGCCGCGAGTGGACAAGTCCGTCGCCCATTTTCCGGATGGTTTTGATTCCCCGACCACACCAGACCGATCTTCAGATGCGAGGTCTTCGGTAGATGGCAGGGGGGCGGTGTCGTCGCTTGCAAGTAAGGGACAGTCGCAGGGATGGTTTCCAGCCGGGTGCCCAGGATATAGGGCAAGCTCATCAGGGGCGCATGGACCTGGAACAAATGATTGGGAATTTGCTGTTCAAAAACCTGATCTACTCCTGGGATGGCGGCAAACAGACGTACCAGTGGCGATCGACATTGGAGTAATACCCGTCCGCCCTTCGCCACCACTAAGGCCACATACCGCACAAACTGGATCGCATCCCCTAACCCCTGCTCCGAATGCAACAGGATCGTTTGACCGTTCAAATCCGAACCGTCCCAACGCGGGTGGGGGCAAGTCACCCAGCCCTTGCGAATCTGCCACCGCCACTCGTGTTCCGCCCAACCTTCCGCAAAATTGCCCTGGGTTAAGAGGGCGATCGCTAGATTATAGTGGGCCTCCTCAAAATCAGGAGCTAGGGCGATCGCACGGCGGTAATGGGCGATCGCGTCTTCCCATTGCGATCGCTGCATCAAGATGTAACCCAGATTCGAGAGGGCCTCTGGATAGTCGGGCTGGTGGGTCAAGGCAGCTTGGTAATGCGATTCCGCCAGTGCTACTTGCCCTAACCGTTGGCGGGCATAGCCTAAATGGAAGTGAATGACTGCGGGTTTAGGATGGTGGGGTAAGACTTGTTGGTAAACAGCGATCGCGTCTGCCCAGCGTTCCTCCCGCAAGGCCGCCATCCCCTGTTGCGCCAACTCTGACCCATCACCTACGGCAATCACCGGCAGTTCCTTGTGCCTTTGGGCCTCTGTGCCTTTGTGTTGTTCAAAACCCGGTGCTTTCCCCCGGCTCCAATCCGACAACACCGCCACCACCCGTGCCAGCACATCATCCCAATCCCCAGAACGGGCCTGCCGGAAGATCCGCATCGTCGGGTACCAGGGGCTATCCTCCCGGTCTAACAACCACCGCCAATCCGCCACATCAGCCAACAGCAGCCACACGGGTTTGGCCATCGCCCCTGCCAAGTGGGCCACCGCTGTATCGACGCTGATCACTAAATCCAATTGCTCAATTAGCGCCGCCGTATCAGCAAAATCCCCCAGATAGGGACCCAAATCTTGAATCGGGAGGGCGGCGATCGCCGCCTGATCAGCCGGTGGTAATTCCTTCTGCAAACTGTAGAATGCAACATCCGTCAGTTGCCACAGGGGAGCCAAGGCCGCTAGCGGACAACTGCGCCGGAAATTTTGCCCATTGGCCGGATTCCCCGACCACACGAGACCGACTTTCAAACGGCAATGGGGAGGGGCCGTGAGGGTGAGGGGCGGCGGCGTACTAGCCCGGAGATAGGGAACCGTAGCCGGGATCGTGTCCACGGTCGTGCCCAAGAGATAGGGCAAACTCATCAACGCCGCATAGGTCTGAAACAGGTGGTTTGGCACAAAGCGTTCCACAACCTGGCTCACCCCCGGCACCGTTGTAAATAACCGTCGTAAAGGATCGGGACAACTGACGAGGACCGTGCCACCGCGTTGGGCGACGAGCGTTGCATAACGCACAAACTGAAGGGTGTCGCCAAGCCCTTGTTCCGAATGCAGCAGAATGGTTTGGCCGTTGAGATCCTCCCCTTCCCAGCGCGGATGGGCACTAAAAATAAATCCCCGAAACTCTGGCACCTGCCAGCGCCATTCATACTCCCGCCAACCCGTCGAAAAATCCCCCAGGATTAGGTAGGCGATCGCCCGATTCAGACGGGCATGACCATGATCCGGTTTACGGGCGATCGTGGCGTCGTATTGGGCGATCGCGGCCTCATATTGCCCCTGATTGTGGAGCATCACCGCTAGACAGTGGTGGGTGTCTATACTCTCAAAGCCGAGGGCGATCGCTTGCCGATAGTGATATTCGGCCTCAGCGTAGGCATGCCGCTGTTGCAGCCGATAGCCCAATTGGTTATGGGCGGCTGCATAGTTGGGTTTGAGGGCGATCGCTTGGCGGTAATGACTTTCGGCCCCGGTATAGTCTTCCTGCTCTTCCAGGAGCCGCCCCCAGTTGTAGTGGGTTTCCGGGTAGTCCGAGCGCAGGGCAAGGGCCTGTTGATAGTGGGCGATCGCGGCATCAAACTGTTTTTGGCGCTGGTAGGCCGTCCCCAGGTTGCTATGGGCTTCGGCATAGTCGGGTTTGAGTTGAATCGCCCGCTGATAGTGGGTGATCGCCGCCTCAACCTGTTCCCGCATTTGCAACGCATTGCCCAGGTTGCAGTAGGCTTCGGCATAGGTAGGATGGTGGGTGATGGCCTGCTGGTAGTGGGCGATCGCGCCGTCTAGATCGCCCCGCCCCTGGAGGACTGCCCCCAGGTTATTGTGGGCTTCGGCATAGTCGGATTTGAGCGCGATCGTCTGCCGCCAGCACGCTTCCGCCCGGTCAGGGTGGCCCAGCCCATGCCAAATACAGCCCATCAAAGCCAAGGCTTCGGGATGGTCTGGTGCTTGTTCCAGCAATTGCTGACAGGTCTGTTGGGCCGCGACTAGGGCGCGATCGTGGTATTGCTGATGGGCCAGGGTCAGCCGGTCGGAAAGGGATGCCATGAACGCCACAACCGAGGCAAGGATGAACAGTCTTCCTCAAAGTATGTCATGGGATGTCATGGATATCAGTGGGATACCCGGCGGGGAAAATTGTAAATTTCGCACTACACGGCGGGAGAAAAGCCTGGGAGGAGACTGCCCCTGATGCGGTCGTCTCCTCCCAAGGAAGATATGCAGGAATTCCTGTTGGAACTCTGGCAACGCACCCACAAAACCATTTTTATGATTACCCATGATGTTGAGGAAGCTGTCTTTCTCTCGAGTCGCATCTATGTGCTATCGGCGCGTCCGGGGAGCATTCAACGAGAGGTGATCATTGATCAACCCGACCAGCGGCATCACGTCATCAAACGGCAACAGTGGTTTTTTCATGCCAGCACGAGTCGTGAATTGTGGGCTAGAGAGCCTTTTCAATCAACTCAGCATAGAATTGTTTTGGCTTCAAACCAGCCACTTTTTCGAGGATATTCTGTTTACGGAAAAGGACAACCGTAGGAGCACTCCGAATACCTAACTCCATAGCCAATTCAGGCTCTTCAGTCATATCAATTGTGATCAAATGTAGCTGATCCGCATACTCAGTTGCGAGTTTTTGCAGAACCGGTGCCAGAGTTTCGCAGGCAGAACAGTGGGGTGCAAAAAACTTAACCAAAATAGGGTGTTCTGAGGAGGCTTGCAGTTGATGTAAGGCATCGCGCCCAAGGCTAGTATTGTCGTGCATGGGTGTTGTGTTTGACATCATGACTACTCCTGAAATTAGCTGAAATTATTAGTAGGTTAAGGCTAGGCAACGGATGGAACGGGAGGTAACCAATGGGGCAAATATTCTGACAGCCAGCGTTCTGCTTCTAATGCAGCCATACAACCACTGGCAGCCGCCGTAATTGCTTGGCGATAATAGGGATCTTGGACATCTCCGGCAGCCCATACACCGGGGATATTGGTGGCGGTGCTTTTCCCTTGTGTCTGGATGTATCCCAGGGGGTCCAAGGCCAATTGTCCTTGGAAGAGTTGGGTATTTGGGGTGTGCCCGATCGCGTAGAATAAGCCCCTGACAGGTAGCTTGCTGATTGTCCCAGAAGGGGTATGCTGGACTTGTAGCCAACGCAGCACATCATCTCCGTGGGCACTGATGGGAGAAGATTGCCAATGAATCCGAATTTTGGGGTGATTCAATAGGCGGGCTTGTAGAGTTTTCGATGCTCGCAGGCGATCGCGGCGGACCAGTAGATGGACCATGCAGGCATATTTAGTCAGATAGAGTGCTTCTTCAGCCGCCGAGTCACCACCACCGACAACTGCAACCTCAGCATTACGAAATAATGGATTAGCCCCATCACAAATCGCACAAGCTGAGATGCCATTATTCCAAAAGGTTTCTTCTCCAGGTAAATGGAGACGCTTGGCTGTTGCCCCCGTACAGATAATGATAGCATAGGTATAAATGACCCGGTCAGCAGTGGAGATAGAAAAGGGGCGTTGTTGAAAACTAACCTGCACAACATCATCATCAATAACCTCAGCGCCCCAACGTAGAGCTTGTTGACGCATCCTCTGCATCAGGTCTGGGCCTTGAATAGCATCAGGAAAGCCAGGAAAATTTTCAACGTCAGTTGTTGTCATCAACTGCCCCCCTGGGACACCCCCTGCCATAAATCCAGCGAAGACAATGGGTTGTAATTGAGCACGTCCAGCATAGAGAGCGGCGGTATAACCGGCTGGTCCAGAGCCAATAATGACCAGATTTGCGATCGACATTCTTCTAGACTCCCAACAACCATTGAGTACCGATAAACAGATAGTGAGCACCCGTTAAAATAAGCGCAATACTACCCAGACGAATAATGGTTTCTGAATGTTTGAGCAATTGGTTACTCTGTTTTGCTAGTGCCGTAAATAGGCTGGCTAAAAAGATCAACAGAGTGTATCCCAAAGCATAGCTAACCATTGTCAAAGTTCCGAGTAATTGAGAACCTGTGGCTGCCGCCGCTGCCAAGACAGCAAAAAGTACAGGACTGGCACAGGGGGAACTGACGAGGGCAAATGTCAAGCCGACGCCGTAAGGACCTACGTTAGGAAGATCGACCGATACCTGGGGTAAGGGTAGCTTAACCACACCGATTAACCACAACCCCATCACGGCCATAATAGCTCCCACAACCACATTGATATAGCCGCGATATTCCACCATAACCAGAAGTGTTGAATCCAGATATAAAACTTTACACTTGAGGGTGCGAGAGTCATACAAGCGTTTCTGGAAGCAAATCGTAGCTCCAATGGACGAGCGAACAGCGACGGCTGAGTTCTAGTTGCAAATAGCGAAACTTGT
>NZ_JBRCAD010000147.1:0-16188 GCF_053493415.1 Trichothermofontia sp.
TCCCCACCCCGATGACTGGCCACCGGCTGCGGCTGATTTAGCCCCCCACCCCGCCCATACGCATGGGCCAGCCCACGGCCATGTCCATAGCGAGGCATCCTTACGACAGATTGTGAATCGGCTCTCACGGATTGAGGGCCACGTTCGCGGTATTAAGACAATGGTGCAAGAAAGCCGCCCCTGCCCCGATGTCCTGATTCAAATTGCCGCTGTGCGCGGGGCGCTCGATCGCGTGGCCCGCCTGATTTTGGATGAACATCTCACCGAATGTGTGGCCCGTGCGGCCCAGGAAGGCAATATTGAAACCGAACTCCAGGAACTCAAGGCAGCGCTCGATCGCTTTTTACCCTGACTCCCAACGGGGGTGCGGGTGGGGTCACCCTCACAACTGGCCTCTACGGTGATTGTCATACCGGGTCAGTCTAGCGGCAGGTATTGTCTGGCCTAATCTAGCCCCAAGGTTGCTCTGGCGGGTGATCGGCTCGATCCCGCGCCATTGGGTTGCCCAGGGTCAACGCCAGAAGTGGCACTGCTGGCCTACCATGCCCTAGGCTCTCCCGTTAGGGTAAAGATATGGGTTCTGCTAGCAAATGGGTTTTGCCAGCGGAACTGACGCTATTCTCAAGGTCTAAATGGTGCCTCGCAATTCCCGACATGACACAAATCGATCACAATCGATGAAGTCAGATAGGGGATCAATATTGTAGAGTGAAGGTAGCGGAACATTTTGACCTTTGGGAACGACATCATAACCTGGGAGAGGAAAAAAGTCATGTCGAATTCCAAAGTTTCAACTTTTTACTACGATGTGAGGTTAGCCATGAAGAAGGGTTGTTGGAACGCTATCGGGGCGATTGCTGCATTGTCCGCACTAACAGGAACGTCCTTGCTCTTGTCCGCTGATGCCGCTTCGGCTCAAAATGCTGGGATGCGCGGTAGTTACTTTGGGGCAGGGGGGGCAGCCGGTTTGACCAGTGGCGGTGCGCCAGATGGCAATGGGGAAAATGCCAACTTCGGTGGTAACCTCCAGGGCCGGGTCTATATCCCGAATGCACCTATTTCCATGCGGGGAGCGATTATTTTCAGTGATACTGCCAGCCAAATTATGCCGCTGGTGACCTATGATGTTCCCCTCAGCGATCGGGCGAATTTGTATGCTGGAGGTGGGTACTCGTTCTTTGAAACCAATAAGTCGAATCGTCGGCAGCCGACCCCTCTGGGTAATGACGATACGGTTGTCTTAACAACGGGTGTAGAAGCTGCCGTCACGCGGGACATTGTGGTTTACACAGATGCCAAGTATGGTATTGACGCCTACCAATCCAAGGGATCGGGGGGGGCGGTCAGTATTCAATTTGGCGCAGGCTTCCGCTTCTAATTCAGCCAGTGTCGTTAATAGGCGATGGCGATAGCATCTCTGGACCTGCCAGGGGTGCTTTTTCGTCGTTCCAATGAAGCAAGCTTCAGACGGCGTGGCGGTTAGAGGCCAAGCGTAAACTTTGCTTGAGAAGACGGTTATAGCGGTAGTCACGCTCATGAGGATATCGCCAAGGCTGTGATCAACAAGGGGCTGAAGCCCCTTGTCCTAACCTGAATGACACTGGCTCTACCGGGTAGAAATAATATGTAAATCGACATCCGGCAGTAGTCGCATTAAGCGTTGGACGATTGACCCCTTTAAGAAAAGATACCACCGCGATCGCTGCGTCTCACCCAGAACAATTTGGGTAATGTGTTCGTTGCTAGCAACCTGGGCGATCGCCGTGACCACATCCTCCGATTCCATTCGAATAAATTCCCCCTCAAACTCCTGCGTAAGGCGACGGCAAGTTTCCACATGCAGCGCTTCTGGTCTTGATAAAAACTGCTGGGGACTGGCCACAAAGAGCACGAACAGACGGCCATTCATCTGACTCGCAATTCTCGCACCCCGGCGCAACAGTTGTAATGAATTAGGATAGGTGGAAACACAGACAAGTATCCGTTCTTGGATCGTGCAGTAACTTTGGGGGTTGGTATCTCTGCCATTTTCTTCCACATTGTCGGCCACCTCCCGTAATGCCAGTTCCCGTAGGGCAATCAAATTGCGGCGTTGAAAGAAATTTTGTAAGGCTTGATCAATCTTGCTGGGGGCATAGATTTTACCTTCCTCCAAACGCTCCTGTAGCGTTTCGGGAGTGACATCAACGACGACCACCTCATCCGCCTCTTCCAGGAGGCGATCGGGTACCCGCTCTCGCACCACCACACCAGAAATTTTGTGGACCAAATCATTTAAGCTTTCCAGGTGTTGAACATTGAGAGTGGAATAGACATCAATGCCAGCGTTGAGAATCACTTCCACGTCTTGATAGCGCTTTTTTCGTTTTGAGCCAGGGATATTGGTATGGGCCAGTTCATCGATTAATACTAATTGGGGATGGCGATCGCAAATCGCTTCGGTATTCATTTCGGTCAACGATCGCCCCTGCCACACGACCGTTTTTAACGGTACCTGTTCTAATCCCAGGGCTTTTTGGGCCGTGTCTTCGCGACCGTGGGTTTCCAACAGGCCAATCACCACATCAACCCCCTCTGCCTTGAGTTGCTGACCCTCTTCCAACATGCGATAGGTTTTGCCAACCCCAGCCGCCATGCCAATGAAGATTTGGAAAAGCCCTTGTAACATGGAACCCTAACACCTTCAGAATCGAGTCTATCCAGATAGCTCTAGCAGACTGACATATTTAACATGACTGTAGGTTGGCGTCGAGTCTGGAAGACCCAATAGCCTCCCTGGTTTTGTTGGACGCATAGCGTGTTCCCCAGCCTACTCAAGTTAAATGTGCCAGAGTACTGTACTGCAGTACTTCCATCCTTGGTGAGGTACAGACAAGGGGCTTAAGCCCCTTGTTCAAAAGGCTTGACAGTACTTCATTAGCGAGGGAACGGCTGTCGTTTCATCCAGTTTAGGGCTAAAAGCAGATCATTAAAACAAAATTAGTATAATTTATAGCAAGTCATATAGAAGTTTAGACAAATATCTTGAGATTGGTTTATGCATCTATATCTAGAGATATATTTTTTCGTCAACACAGATCTAAACAAGTCTCAATCAACCTTGGAATCAAGCTAAGATTTTAATTCAATGATCTTTACGACTGAAATTATTGCTGCACACTTAAATGATCTTGCTAATAAATGATCTTACTAAAAATATAAGGTTTCCTATTGATGAATTGCAATAAAAATATGATGTATGCCTGGACTAAAATTCATTGGATTCTGATGGGAATATTTATTATGGTTGCGGTGTTGGAATATAGTACGCCTCCGCCCTATGTGTTTGGGTATCTATATGTTGGCGCAATTCTACTATCCAGTTCGCAACTAGGTCGAATCGCCACCCTATGGGTAACAGGACTGGCTGTGGGGTTGACATTTCTCAATTTATGGATTCCCGGCTGGGAACTGATCACTCCCGTTACTGTTGCAAATCGTAGCATTACGATACTGGCTTTAATCATAACTACTGGGTTGAGTGATCGCATTCAACAATATGAATCAACGCTGCTAAAACAACAACTCAAAATTGCTAATGAAGTGCAAATGGCAAAAATTCGTGAGGATTTTATTGCAACTCTTACCCATGATCTAAAAACACCTATTCTCGGTGCGATCGAAACTCTAAATGCTTTTCATTCCGAATAGTTTGGTATCATTACTAATCGGCAAAGACAAGTCATTATGACCATGATGAATAGTCACAAATTAACCTTGCAATTAGTCGAAAGTCTGCTCGATGTTTATCACAACGACATTGAAGGCTTATCGCTGCAACTCCGCTCCACAAATCTGATGATGATCGCCGAAGAGACAATGCTGCAACTGATACCATTGGCGACTTCTCGACAGGTAAATTTGTCCCTTAAACAGGGTAATTCTGACTTTCGACAGGCATATTGGGTTCAGGCTGATACCCTACAGCTTCAACGGGTTTTTAATAATCTGCTTACCAATGCGATTAACCATGCTCCCCGTGGCAGCAAAGTCGAACTTTTAGTCACGATGAAACGTGATACTTGCCAGGTGGAAATTTTGGATGAGGGGCAGGGAATTCAGCCCCGTGAGTTGCCCCATTTATTTGAACGCTTTTATCAAGGGGAGAGCGATCGCCAAGCGAAGGGAACGGGGCTTGGCCTCTACCTCAGCCGTCAGATTATTGAGGCGCATGGCGGTAGAATATGGGCAGAGTCACGATCGCCGCGTGGGGCTATTTTCGCCTTCTGCCTCCACGGTATCCACCCCCCTAGCCCCTAATGTCCTTGGACTCATGCCTGTGGCCCCTATCCGCATTCTCCTCGTTGAAGATGATGAACTGTTTCGCCTGGGGTTGGTAACCCGGTTAACCCAAGAACCTGGGCTACAGGTGGTGGCGGCAGCGGCATAAACTAGCCGTGCGCGATCGCACGCAGGCAGCGATAGTGGCCCTTCAGTATGGGTTAATTACAACCGCGATCGCATCGTCCCAACCGACTGAGAATCATCACCGATCACGCCGACAACACTGATAACATCTTGGAGGTCTAACCCGATGGCCAACCCAAATCCCTGGGCCTATAAACCTTGGTGGTGTCAACCCTGGTCGATCGCGCTGACCGGTATTGGGCTAATTGCAGGTAGTTGGCTGGCACTGCATCGTCTGTGGGTGACCGGGTTGGTGGCCGTGCCCGTGCTCAGTTGGATGGGCTTTTTTCTGCTGATCTGGCCACGGCTAGTGGTGCGATCGTGGTTGGCCTCATCACCCCCAGATACCCCCCTCAGCCAGGACTAGATTACGGGACAATCCCCAACCGGTACGTTTGGATCTACGGTACTTTGAGATCTCTATATATCTATACATAACGACTGCGATCGATGCGTGAAACCTCTATCCGCCCTGCCCTCATTACCCGTGTATTGCCTGGTTCAATTGCCGAAGAAATTGGCTTTGAAGTTGGCGATCGCTTGGTGGCGATTAATGGGCAACGCCCGCGCGATCTGATTGACTATCGTTTTCTCTGTGCAGATGAAATTCTGAACTTAGAAGTTTTAGATACCCAAGGGGAAACCCATACAGTTGAAATTGAAAAGGACTATGATGATGATTTAGGACTGGAGTTTGAGACGGCTCTGTTTGATGGTTTAATCCAGTGTAATAATCGCTGTCCCTTTTGTTTTATTGATCAGCAACCCCCTGGTAAACGGGAAAGTTTATATTACAAAGATGACGACTACCGCCTGAGTTTTCTCTATGGGAGCTATTTAACACTCACCAACTTGAGCGATCGCGAATGGCAACGCATTGAACAGCTACGCCTATCACCACTCTATGTTTCTGTTCATGCCACTGAGCCAGAGGTGCGCATCCGGTTGCTGAAAAATCCCCGTGCTGGCCAAATTCGACAACAATTACAATGGTTCCAGGAACGCGATTTACAAATTCATGCCCAGATCGTCGTTTGTCCGGGGATTAATGATGGTCCCCATTTGGACCAAACCCTACGCGATTTGGCTCAATTCCACCAGGGCAATATCCCCGCTGTCACTTCAGTGGCGGTGGTTCCCGTGGGCCTGACCCGCTTTCGGCCTGACGATGATGAATTGATTGCCGTTAGCCCCACGAAAGCGCAGGAAGTAATCACGCAGGTACAAACCCTACAGGCCCAGTTTCTAAAACAATGGGGGACCCATTTTGCCTGGTTAGCGGATGAATGGTTTTTGATCGCGGGCGTCGATCTCCCCCCGGCGTCGGATTACGAGGATTACCCCCAACTGGACAATGGTGTTGGCTCAATCCGCCAATTTCTCCAGGCATTTGCGCAGGCGGCTCGTCACCTTCCCAAGCAAGTCACACCGCCGCGTCGGCTCACTTGGGTCGTGGGTAATGCCGTGGAGCAAGCGTTTCAGACCATTGTGCTGCGCTTAAACCAAGTGCAGGGACTGACGATCGACCTGGTAGCGCTGCAAAGCCATTACTGGGGCCAAGACATTTCCGTCACGGGGCTACTCACGGGGCAAGATTTGGCCCAAGGTCTCCAGGGGCGAAACTTGGGCGATCGCGTCCTCATCCCCACCGTGATGCTCAAGCATGGGGAAACCTGCTTCCTGGACGACATGACCCTAGCAGAATTGTCCCAGCACCTCAAGGTTGACATGGTACCCGTTACCGGGGTTGAAGGGCTGCTTCAGGCATGTCTTCAATCCTAAGCGAATTCAAGACTGGCCCAATTCCCGCGATCGCCGATAGGCGGCTCGCACGGCTTCAATCAGGGCCGATCGCAATCCCTGCTGCTCCAATTGGGCAATGCCCGCGATCGTCGTTCCCCCCGGACTGGTCACCCGATCTTTCAGTTCGGCGGGGTGCATTCCCGTGGTTTGTAATAATTCAGCCGTTCCCTGCACAGTTTTGAGCGCCAATTGCAGTGCTACCGGTCGGGCCAAACCAGCGGCTACCCCGCCATCGGCCAACGCTTCAATGACAACAGCGACATACCCCGGACCCGAACCCGATAGGGCCGTTACCGCATCCATTGCCGACTCTGGCAATTCAACCACCTCACCCACCGCCCCAAAAATTTGCTGGGCCTGGGCTAACTGTTCCGGTGTCACTAACCCATTGGCGGCGATCGCCGTCATCCCAGCCCCCACGATCGCCGGCGTATTGGGCATCGCGCGAATAATCGCTTGCTGGGGAAAAGCCGCTGCTAAACGCTCAAGGGTCACCCCAGCTAAAATGGAAATAATCAGCAGAGATACCCCCCGTTGAGCTAGGGCATCCCCGATCTCCAATGCAACCTGATCCAGGATTTGCGGTTTGATGGCCAATAACAGCACACCGGGATTGGCCGCAATCACCGAGCGATTGTCCAACGTTGTTTGCACACCATACTGCTGCTGCAAAAACTGACAGCGCTCAGCAGCACGATCACTCACCAACACCTGTGCGGGTGTATATCGTTGACAGCGCAAGAGGCGGGAGATGAGTGCTTCTCCCATCACCCCGCCACCAATTACGCCAAATTGTACGGACGACATATTTATGCAGCGTCAACTCACATCAAAAATTAGCTTCAACGATTTTCCGGTCAATACTCGGTCAGCACTCGGCCAACCGCCTACTGAACCATGCGTACTTGCTCAGCCGTCCAGGCGGGGGCAGGGGTTGCGGGACGCGGACGGGCGGCGGGTTGGGGGGCTTCATGAATCACACCAGCATGGGTACTGACCTGCACACAGTTGGGCGTGAAGAGGAAAATACTTTCACCAATGCGCTCTTGGTGGCCATCAATGGCATAAGTGCCACCCGCCACAAAATCAACAGCCCGCTGGGCCTGATCCGGGTCCATCATCGTTAGGTTCAGGACCACCGTCTTCCGTTCCCGCAGCGCTTGGATCGTCTGTGGCATTTCTTCAAATGATCGCGGTTCCAACACTAAGACTTCCGAAAAACCAGCCGCTCCCGGCATCCCAATGACATTATTCATAGTTGAGTTGATTCCTGATGTTGCGACTCCTGTCCGTTCCCGCATCCGACGAGGGTTCCGAGGTTCCTCTTCCATCATGGGTTGAGGGGCCTCTTCCTGATACAGACCCTGGTAGTCTTCACTACCGAGATCATCATAGTCATACTCGTACTCGGCGGCGTCGCTAAGTCCGACAAAGTCGCGTAATTTTGTGAAAATCGTATTCACAGTCCACACTCCATTCCAACTAACGTTGACTCAAGGAAGACAATTACGATGATCGGGGGAAACAACGAGGCTTTCTAGCAAGAAATCAACGCCGAACCGTTTGGGGCAACTACCCCAGATAAGTCCCTGATCACTGAGCACATTTGCCCACTTTCGGGTACTTACCACTCATCCGTGACCACACTGTATTCCAAATCAGCCAAATTGTAACCCGACTTTCGCAAGAACGCTGCTATCTAGGGAAAAATCTTGCCAGCCCCAACAAGGTCTCTGAACGCTTCAGCTTCACAAGCTTCACAACCGGTTAGTTGACCTAACCCATTGCCTGACCTTAACCTGTCGCTCCCACCAGTAGGGATGGCTTGACTGAAAATCTTCACCCAGCCGCTTCTTGCAAACGCAATCGGCACCAAAGGTGGGATTATCCTACTGACCTTATTCCGAATTTGCAAGGGGGGTAAACCCCTTGACGTAAAACAGTCAAATAAGTTCATAAACTCGTGTTAAGGCAGATCCTTCGAGGCAACTCTAAAGAAAATCTAAAGAAGAATGCATGGGAACCAGCAGCGATACCCATGACAGCACGGCTCCTGTAAATGCCCTGGATTCTGCCTGCAATTGTAAAGGAGTAATCTGAATTCAAAAATTAAGATTTTATTTATAAAATCATGGGGTTCGTGCTCCAAATAAAATCTGTCCTAGGCGGATCATCGTCGCGCCAGCCGCGATCGCCCAGCGGTAGTCGCCGGACATCCCCATTGACAGTTCCTGAAATTGCAGGTGGGACCAGGAGCGCTGCTGGAGATCAGCCGTGAAGGCTTGGGCTTGTTGAAAGGTCTGCGCGATCTCAGGTTCAGTAAGTTCTTGGGGCAGAATGGTCATAATCCCGCGAATTTGCAAATGTGAGCAACGATCGAGGCTGGGTAAGTCGGCTTGCAAGTCGGGCAAGCTCCAACCATATTTAGCCGGATCTGTGCGGAATTTGACTTGGAGGCATAGCTTGGGCGAATAGCCTTGCTGTTGAGCGATGTGGTCCAGTTGTTGAGCCAGCTTGAGGCTATCGATGGCATGAATCCAATGGAAATGCTGCATCGCCTTGGCGGCCTTATTGCTTTGTAAATGACCAATCAGATGCCAGGTGATATCGGCTAGCTCCTTGAGTTCAGTTTGCTTTGCGATAGCCTCCTGTAGCCGACTTTCGCCAAAGTCTCGTACCCCAGCGGCATAGGCAACCCGCATCAACGCGGTAGGGACTGTCTTGGTAACGGCGATTAGCCGCACGGTCGGCGGTAACTCCGCCTGGATTTGGGTGATGCGATCGTGCACCGCTGCTGGTGGCAGAAATTGACTCATGACAGCCCAAGCATGGCGAAACCGTACAAGACCTTAACCCAAAGGACGCCAAATGACCACTAATGCCCCCTGGAGTACCTATTGGAAAGTTTGCTTATGGATAACCTGAAGTTGTTCGAGTTCTTTAGATTTACCCAAGCGGCGCAGTAGGCGCAGGCGACTTTCGACCAGGATGCGGGCATCACTTCTGCCGATCGGATCAAACCGGACACCATCGTTGGCACTGATCACGAGAAAGAACAGGCGCTGGGCATAGAGCGTCGCAAACAGTTCCTGAGTTTCCTCGATTACACAAACTCGGTACAGCAAACCAAAGGTGGGATGGTTGAGATAGATCTCACTACTCATGCCGAGGCACTAACGCGAAGGGGAGCATAAAGGGAGCACAAATACAGAGGAGCATACGGAACTTCTTGATAATACGGGTTGGGGTAAGCGGAGCGCAAATTAACGGGATGATGGGCGTGGGATCGAGATGTCAGCAACGGTTTCATGCGAACGCTACCCATGAGACCTTTCGGGTAGACAAATAAGGATAGCACTGGCGATCGCGTAGTGCCCATCGTGGCTCAAGCTGAGTTGCCACTGGCACGTGGACCAGGGGGGCACCGTTGGGCTGGCGTTGCATCCCAACTTCCCGATAGCCAATGCCCCGCCACCCGGTCCCCAAGGCTTTGACGACGGCTTCCTTCGCCGCCCAGCGAGCCGCTAACCGTTGAATCACGGTTGGGGATGCTTCCAGGGGTATACCTGGGGATGGGTGATCCTGACGATCGCAGTCCGGCGCGATCGTCACCCCACAAACGTGTTGTTCTGAACGGGTATAAATGCGTTGCAAACAGCGATCGCCCAACCGCTGTACCGCATCACGAATGCGGGGAATATAGACCAGATCCGTACCTAATCGAATGTCCAAATTGGATTTCCAAACGGGATAAGCCTAAACCATGCCAGTCCGTTGACGGCTGGATAACCCGGAATGCCAAGCACTCCAGCCATTGTTGCGACCGGTCAGGTGTCGTTGCCCCTGATCGTATCAGGTCTGGTCCCCCTACGAGACGGCCCCACTCAACAGCCGCGCGCCCCAAAGGCACACCAACCCCACGACCGCCCACCAGTCACCTCCTCGTAATCGCGCTTGATGCCATTGCACCCGATGCTGATCGGGGCTGGTAAACCCCCGCACCTTCATCGCGCTGGCGATCTGTTCCGCCCGCAATAGCAAATTTTTCAACAGACGTTCCGCCAGGGTCATCCATAGGTTAATGGCCCGCCGCAGTCCCAATTTTTTCCAGTTGATCGCCCGTGTCCGCACGGCCCGCACGAGGTTCTGGACCTCTTCCAACACGAGCGGGATAAAGCGCAAGGATAGGGTTAGGGTCAGGGCAATTTCCGTGACTGGCCAGTGCAGTCGCCGCAGGGGAGCCATCAGATCCTCCAGACCTGCCGTGATTTCCTCCGGAGCTGTGGTGAGCAGGTAAAGGTTGGTGCTGTAGATCAGGGTAAAAATGAGGGTGCTGACGCGAATCCCTAGGTCAAAGGTACGGCGGGTGACGGTAAAGGGGCCTTGCTGCATCAACACATACCGATAATCCGTCGGCTGGGGGAGTTCCTGGCGGGCCGGTGCGGGACGGGCAGTTGGGGTCGAGCGACAAAAGGGCCTATACCAAGGACAGCGGGGCGGGAGCGGAGGGATCGTGGTTTGTTCCGCCAAATCGAGAGCATTGGCCGGGAGGCGGGGTTGGGAGGTTGTCGCCAGGCCATCAGGGGCGATCGCTGTTAGCACAAACACCAGGGTGGAGAGGGTCAGTAGCCAACCCATTTGCTGCCGCCAGACACGGACCGGAACCCTTGCTAAAAAGGTAATGGCGATTAGTAGCCCCACCAGGAGCAAGCGCCAAGCTGCCGATGCCAGGATGGGGGCCGCCAGGAAGGTCATTAACCAGGCCAGCTTGATTCTAGGGTCAAGGCGGTGGAGCCAGGTAACGGGTTGTTCGAGGTACAGCCCCAAGGGCAGCGATCGCAGCAGATCCATTGGGATATCTATCTATTAAGGGAGATCTCTATTAAACCGTGCCTGGCCGAACCGTTAGCTTTCACCCAAATTCCAAATTCAAAATCCTCGATGGGCGGGTTTACAAGGGGGATCGGTTCCCGCGCGCTCGTTGGGCGCAACCCGCCCCGATCCGCCTCTCGCCTCCTACCTCCCCCAACTACACCCGTGTGGCCCGGTTAACGCCCTCGCGGGCTACATCCCGTTCCCGCTTACCGCGCCAAAGGAGCCGCAGGGGGGTGCCGGTAAAACCTAGGGACTTGCGGAACTGCTGGGTGATGTAGCGACGGTACCCTTCATTAAACCGCTGCGGATCATTAACAAATAATGCGATCGTGGGCGGTTGAGTGCTCACCTGGGTGCCGTAGTAAATTTTACCTTGCCGACCTTGGCGGTTCGTTGGGGGGGTGTGCCAACTCAGGGCTTCTTGCAGGACTTCGTTGATCACGGCGGTTGATACGCGACGCTGGTGCTGCTCGGCAACACGATCGACGGCTTCCAGGACCTTCTCCACCCGTTTGCCGGTTTTGGCGCTGATAAAGACCATCTCAGCCCAGTCGAGGAAATAAAGACGGCTGCGCAGCGATCGCTCATATTCGTAAATGCTGTAGGAATCCTTCTCGACCGCATCCCACTTATTAATAACCAGCACACACCCTCGGCCTTCGTCGGCAATATGGCCCGCTAGCCGTTGGTCCTGTTCCGTGATCCCTTCGAGAACATCGATCACCAGTAACACCACATCCGATCGCTGAATCGCCTTCAGTGCCCGGTTAACGCCAAAAAACTCCGGCCCATACTCCACACTTTTGCGCTTGCGAATGCCGGCGGTATCAATCAGACGGTAGGGTTTGTCTTTATAAGTCACCACCGTATCGATCGCATCGCGGGTGGTCCCGGAAATGGGACTCACGATCGCGCGACTTTCGCCCACGAGGGCATTCAACAGACTGGATTTGCCCGCATTCGGTCGGCCCACGATCGCCACCTTCAATTCCGGGGTGACCGCCACTTCGCTCGGTTCTGGGAGGTAATTCACCAGGGCATCCAATAATTCACCCGTCCCGCTACCGTGGATCGCCGACAAGGGGAACGGCTCGCCCAGACCCAGGTTCCAGAATTCGGCTGCTTGGGCTAAGCCCTGCTCTGGTGACTCACATTTATTCACCGCTAATAACACGGGTACCGTTTGCTGCCGGAGCCAGTCGGCAATTTCCTGATCCGCTGCGGTAACCCCGGCTTGCCCATCTACAACGAAGATCGCGGCGGCGGCTTCCGTCAAGGCCAGCATCGCCTGTTCGCGGATGAGGGGTAAAAATTCCGTATCTTCGTCAAATACCAGCCCCCCCGTATCCACCACAATGAATTCGTGGGCCTGCCAGAAGGCGGGAAGATAGACGCGATCGCGGGTCACCCCTGGTTGGTTATACACAATGGCTTCCCGGCGACCGGCTAAACGGTTGGCGAGGGCAGACTTGCCCACATTCGGGCGACCGACGATCGCAACAACGGGTTGTGGCATAGCTGCTCCTCCTGTTCATATTTAGTCGCTTTAGGGCTTGGGGCGGCATAATCCCAAACCTTCATGGTAACCTTGCCTTGCCCTCATCTGGTGAGTCTTGCCGTTAACAATCTCAAAAAGTAGGTATCTAGTGGTCTATCAAACTTAAGATTCGGCTGCGACTGGCTCAGCCCAAACGGGTTATTTCCCTGGTCAATGCCCACCCTCAAGAGCAAGGATAAGTCCCTGTACAATAGGGCGAAGCAAAACTCAACGCAAACCGATTTCCAGGGATGAGGTCATTACACTATGGTTCAAATGCCCGTAGTTCAAATGCCCGTATTGGCACGCCGGCACTGGCGATTGCGCCTCGCCTGTACTGCGGCAGCAACGGTGGCGACAACCCTAGTCTTGACAGCAACGCAGGGACCAAGTTTGGCCGAAAGGACAGAGGATCGTCTGGCTGCCACCCCCACCCATCAGAAAACCTTAACAATGGGGACTGCTGCTGACTACCCCCCCTTTCAGTTTAGGTTAGACAACTCCGATGAGATTCAGGGGTTTGAAATTGATCTGGCGAATTATATTGCGGCGAAATTGGGCTTTGCCATCCAGCTAGAAGATATGGATTTTGAGGCGCTGCTCCCGGCCCTGCAAGCCCGACAATTGGATTTTGCCCTGGCTGCGATCACGCCTACCCCAGAGCGGGAACAACGGGTTGCCTTTTCCCAAGCCTATTTCACAGCCCATGAGGTGATGGTGACGCCAGCAGGCACTCGTATCGTGGAACCGGGGGAGTTTGCCGGTAAGACCCTTGGGGTGCAATCAGGAACCCTGCAAGCGGCGAAGTTGGCTTCCCTGGCCAAAACCCTGGAAAACCTGCAAGTAAACGCTTTTCAGACGGTTACAGAAATGATGCAGGCGTTGGCGGCGGGCGAGGTGGATGCCGTTGTCCTGGAAGAAAGTGTGGCTAAGCTGTATGTCGCTGGTCACTCAACCCTCCAGATGACCCCCATGCTCGGCGAGGAGCCGGAACCGATCGCGATCGCCTTTCCCCTGGATTCAGCCTATGTGGCCGATTTTAACCGCGTCCTCAGGGAAATGGTGGCTAACGGTGAACTGGATCGGCTCATTAAAAAATGGTTTGAGCAACAGTAGGGGCCATCCTGTCGTCACAACGATGTATGGATACGTTATTGGCAAGTGTAGAAGGGATATACGGACAATGACACTTCGTTTACACCCGGTACTTTGGTTTGGTGGGACGACGGCGATCGCCGTGATCGTGGCGAGTGTTGCCGGGAGTCAACCCGCTGCCGCTCAAAATACGACCATCTGCCAGAGTGTAGATTTCCAGCGCACCCGCTGTTCGATCAATACCCGTCATGGCATTGAATTGGTCGAAGAACTCTCCGATCGCTCCTGCCGTAACCGTTGGAGCTATAACCGCAATCGCAACTATGTTGAAGTTTGGGATGGCTGTCGGGCTTCGTTCCGCGCTAACCGGAGTTCCAGTAACAGCAACAATAATAACCGAGTGGATTACTACGACGATCTCAACCAGATTTATCGTGATGTGTTGGGACGTGACATCGATCGCCGGGGTTACCGGGCCTACTCGGAGCAACTGTCACGGGGCCGCATGACCCTCTCGGATGTGCGCCGGGAAGTTGCCAGTAGTGAAGAAGCTCGACAGGCGATTAACCAGATCTATCGGGAAGTCCTAGGGCGGGATGCCGATGCCCAGGGTTTGCGGACCTATCAGCGTCGGCTGGTCGATGGCTGGACGCTACGGCAGGTGCGGCGCGAGCTGGAAAATAGTGACGAAGCTAGGAAGCGGCGGCGACGGTAGGGAAAGGCGTGGATAGGGAACCACGAAGACACTAAGGGCACAAAGGGGCACGCAGTGCTTGGCGTTGGGCTGGTTTTCGTGGTTCAGGGGTGGGGCCAATATGGGGGTCTTTAGCGGGCGTAGTAGTAGTAGCCGTTGGAGTAAACGATCGGGCGCTGGGTGACGCCACCGGGAGTGGAGGTTCCCATGAAGGGGGTGACCACGTAGTTGTTATTGGGATAGGTCCAATAGGTGCCCGGATTGGGATTGACCCAATAGGTGGGTTGCACGACGACGCCACCGGTATTCCCCGGATAGGGGGAAAGGGGATAGGGACTATAGGTGTAGCCCGTGGGTTGTTGAACAACATAGGGCGTGGCTTGGGGCACCACATAGACAGGCGGACGGACAACGACCACAGGGGGCCGATTGGCAGCGTAGAGGGTGGAAAGGGTTTGGGGTCCCGCAATGCCATCGACGGGTAGCCCGTAGGCCCGTTGGAAGTTGCGCACGGCGGCTTCGGTCTTGCTGCCGTAAAAACCCGTGGCTTGACCTTGGAAAAAGCCTGTATTGCGTAAATTGACCTGAAGGGCGGTTACCTCTGGCCCCCGATTGCCCCGACGCAAGGCCCAAGCGGCTTCGCCCAGCCCAAAGGCAAGCAGCAGGGCTACGGCCAGGATCAGCGATCGTCCCCCCCAGCGCGATCGCACCAGCCTGCTATAGAAGGGTTGCCAATACGCCCAAGCAGAAGGGTAACTAGACGTATGCATTTGGAAGTATCCCCAGTAAATTTCAGTGAATTTCCGTGAAATTAGGTATACCCTTCTCACATTTCGATAGCTGCGGTTCATCAGCCTATTCGCGCACCTAGGTCCAACTTGGCCGCTCCAATCGGGCCGCTCCAATCGGGCCGATCCAATCGGTCAACTTAAAATTGACAGCCTAAAACGGGGCAAGCCAGTGGCCCTGCCCCTAGTATAACGCTCTCCCTATGGCGTGCTGTGATCCGGGTTCTGGAGTTCAGGTTGGGTGCCTCCGAGGCCACACCTGGAACTGGGCAACCACTTCCCTGGGGGGGTTAAGTTCGTCGTGTACTGGCAGGCCCCTCGCGCAATTCAACTTCGGGGGTGACCTCGGTTTTGATCCGCTGCATAAATCCCGCCGCGTTTTGCCGTTGGGGAAAATCACCAATGCGTAGGACGATCTGCCGAATATTTGGGGTTAGGGCGCAGACTTGGGCCGTGGCCCCTGGGGGTAATATCCGATCGATGCGGGGAGCGGCATTAGGGGTGAGCACCACGATCGCGTACTGTCCCGGACGAATGCTCGGGCACGGGGGCACCCGGACACTGGATGCCAATGCCCCTGGGGGTATCCCCATCCAACCCATTAGGAGCAAGAAGCCCGCCAGTTGCCCTTGTTGCCAAAACCTTCCCTGTTGCACAGATCCTCCTTACCGGCGACGGGAGACGGGATCGGTCTTCTCAGCCAAATCCTGCCGTTACCGGGACGCTATACCTGGTTAATTCTGGCTAGTCACGGGACAATCCGGCAAAATTCAGCCAGTCTACCCTGTTCCCCACCCCCCTTCCGGCAAGGGAATGCACGGTATGGGTGAGCGACTAGGCATCGGGGTCAGACTTTTTCAGGCGCTTGCCGCGCTGGGCCAGTTGGCTGAAGTAGTCGTCGCTGGCGGCTTCGGCTGCTGGCGCGATCGCATCGGGGGGGGGTGCAGCGG
>NZ_JBRCAD010000148.1:0-7791 GCF_053493415.1 Trichothermofontia sp.
GACTCTGATTTTTGCAGGGCTTCATCTAACGTATTCGTTAAATACACCCCCAGCCGTTTGCCACCATCAAAGCAATAGCCCGTCTCTTCTAAAAACAACCCTAGCTTGAGATGACAAATGGCATAGGGAGCCATCAACAATTCAAACCCGAAAATCCGAGGCAACAACCGCTCCTTCACATAGCCTGACCACGATCGCTCCTCTAGCCCCTCCGTCAACACCTCTGGATTCTCCTGAAACCGTTGGTGGATCAGTTGAAACAGCCACAGCAAGAAGGTTCCAGTCCCGCAGGCTGGATCGAGAATCATCACCTCTGGGTCCGCCAACCCCAACGGCTTGTTGAACTTCTCTGTCAGCAAGATATCGACAGAGCGCACCATGTAAGACACCACCGGCTCCGGCGTATAGTAAACCCCCCGCCGCTCCCGCATTTGGGGCTTATAGGCGGCCAAAAAGTCCTCATAAAACCGGATCACAATGTCTTCGCGGTTCATCTTGGCGCGAAAGTCTTCCAAGATGGCATCCATCTTCGCTGCCCGCAGAATGCTGACTACCTCGGCGATCGCATCTGCCAATTCCTCCCCCAGTTGAGCGATCGGTTGTTGCGACACATCCCTAAACAACCGTTTCAAAAATGGATTGGTTTCCGGCAGGCATTTCCACGCATCCTCTCGGTTAAAGTCAGTCTCCCGCTGGCTCTCCGCTCCCAAGGTGGGAGAGGGGCTGGGGGTGAGGGCATTGCGGCGCTCGTGGAGCGTGTAGCTGAAGACTCTGGCGGTAAACAACCCATAGGCGATCGTTTGGGCATAAATATCCGCAAAGCTATAATCTTTCTCATTTTCAGGCTCCAGCTTTAGGGTGGGCAGCAACTCCTGCTGAAAACTCCGCAACAACCTGTGCAAATAACCATCGTTCGGTTCGGCTCTGTAAACATCAGGAATCACCTGCTCAATCCGGCGCGATACCGCCGCCAACTTCTCAGCCAGTTCCTTTGCCGTCGTGATCGGCTGATAAAATGCCCACTCCACCAGCGGGATGACAGACAACGCCGCCTCCTTTATCCGGTGCGTGCGAGCCAGGGTATCTTGCCGGAGACGGTTCAGCCGCGCCTGTAAATCCTCATCTGACCAGGAGAAGGTTTGAATTTGCCGTTGCCGTAGCTTCCCATCCGTAGGGAGAATCATGGCAATCCTGCCCCTCTCTCCCAGAACAGGCGAGGGGTTGGGGGTGAGGGGAGGTTCAGGCAATAGCAGGTACATCACCGGCTGGTTGGGCATAATGCGCCCGGTATAGTGACCGCCAATCTCGCGCTGCTGCTGATCCGCTGTTAAGAACTGCTTGATCTCATCGTTGGTCAAGCCAGCCAGTTCAGCATAGAAGCCTACGGCGATCGGGCAAGTGTCTGCTGCTTCGTCTGCATCCGCCCCCGGTCGCAAAAACCAGAAGCGAGAGCCGCTTGGGTCACGCTGCTTTAAGGGATAGTCAAGGATTTGCCGCAACGCCTCAACCCGATTTTCTTGGGTTCCAGAAACAACGACTTGTAAATCCATGAACGACATGAAGGGCTGACCTAGGCAAACAGCTTTTCATCAGGATAGCTTATGGCTCGATTCCCAGACCAAATCAACGAGAGATGGACACAGAACCACAGGCATTTTGAAGCGATAAATGAAGACGCATCCCTGGATACTGATCAAAAGATTTCAGCTTGCTGCCCCTATTCAGGACTGAGCCGCATAACTAGAAATTAGGGTTAGTAGTCAGTGCTTTAGCGCTGAAGCGCTAACTACGAGCCAAGACATTACCCTAAAACTTAGAGTTGACACTGCACTAGTGGTCTGTCAACTTTTATCTTGTGGCTAGTTTGCTTCCAGGCTCTCCCTGTAGCAAGTAGTCCAGTATCAAAACACTCACAATTTTAAGCTTGACGCTCCACTAGATAGTTCGTATAGATAGTTTGCTAGTTTGTACGGCTATGGAGCAACAGAGGGCAGAAATGAGCCAATATGCAGAAATATTAAACTTATTAAACTGGTAAGTTGGCCCGTGGCTTAAAGTCCTCGATCTGCCGCAGTTGGTCGTAGAGTTCTTTTTCGTCGGGGGTCAGGTTGCGGGGAATCGCAATCTGAATTTCGACAATTTGGTCGCCTCGATCGCCCCCAGGAGTAGGGTACCCCTTGCGGGCCAGCCGTAGTCGTTGGCCAAATCTGACCCCCGCTGGAATGTTCATTTTGACCAGGCCATCTAACGTTGGCACCTCAATTGCCCCACCTAATACCGCCTCGCTAGGAGTAATGGGCACCTGGCAGACAATGTCGGTTCCTTCCAGTTGATAGAAAGGGTGGGGAATGACCTCAATTTTTAAAAACAGATCGCCACCGTTGACCCCCTGGCCCTTTAACCGAATCTTTTGCCCGCTCACCATCGCTGGAGGCATACTCACCTCTAGGGAGCGACCGTCTTCTAGGCGAATGCGCTCACGCCCACCGGTGTAGGCTTTTTCTAAGGGGACACTGAGACGTGCTTCGACATTCTTGGAAACAGCACGGGGCACCGTATAAGTGGTGCGGTTGGTGCCAGGACGATAGTCGGGGCGAGGGGAAGTTGTGGCCGTGCTGACAGGGGCACGGCGGTTAAGTAACTGATCGACAAAACTATTGAAGTCACTGAAATTAGAGAAATCCGTATCGCCGACAGAGCGATCGCTGCCACGCCCGTTGCTCCAGCTACGACCACCAGTTTTGCCCGTCGCTTGAAAGCCGCGCTGTTGCCAAAATCGACCAAACTGGTCGTACTGGGAGCGTTTAGCCGGATCTGACAAAACCTCATAGGCTTCATTAATCACCTTAAATTTTTCTTCAGCCCGTTTATCCCCCGGATTGAGATCGGGGTGATATTGCCGTGCTAACTGCCGAAAGGCCTGCTTCACTTGATCGGCAGTTGCTTCGCGACTGATACCTAAAATCTCGTAGAAATTGCGAAAGTTTTGCATAGAGTCGGGAAAAGGCGAAGGTCTGCGTCTTAAGGGATCAATGCTATCTAGCGGGATAGTAGCCGAAGGAATCGGAAATGCCTAGAGCCAGTCATCGTCATCATCCCAGTTATCACGGTAAAGATCCGGCTTATCAGGTTTACGGCGAGTATCACGAGAGCGGCGAGGGCCAAGGTCGTCAGATTTACCCCGTCCCCAATTGGAAGATTCGCGCGACTCTGAAGCTCGATCACGGTTACTTAATCGAGGGGGTGTAGACCAGTCATTCCGGCGAGGCGACTCAATCGAGTCATAGGTATATCCGGGGGTATCCCTTGGGTTGCGTTGACGTTGGCTAGCTGTGTCCCATTCATCGCCCGGTTGCCGGCGCGTCTCCCAGTCATCTTGGCTACGACCTGAGACTTCTCTGTTAGGGCGAGTACTTCGATTGGGTGTACTCCAATCATCGGATGAACGATTGCTATTGCGTTCTCGACTGCTCGGACGATTCGGAGATTCTTCCCAATCATCCTGACGTTGGTTGGCCGCTGTGTCCCAATCATCTTCGGCTTGATTCCACTGATTCTGACGGCGGTTGGCTGTCCCCCAATCATCCTGGGAGCGATCGCGGGCCACATCTCGACTTTCGTTATCCCCACCATAGCGGCTGCGACTGTCTGAACGGTAGGTACCCCGCTCAGGTCGATTGGTGTCGTAGGGATTTGCCTGGGGCGCATCACTATAGCGACTGCGATCATAGCCCGTGGTGCCATAACCACTGCCACCGTAAGAGCTACCGTAGCCAGTGCTGCCATAACGATTACTGCTACCGCCGTAGCTACTGCTGCCATAACCGCCAGCGCCGTAACGATTACCGTAGTAGTCATCCCGGTAGTCGTAGTAGTCATCATCGTCATCCATAAAGAAGCTTTTGATCGCTCCCAGCAGGCTATCCTTCTCCTTATCTTCCTGTACCCGTTGATAAACCTCGCGGGTCAGGTCATAGAGGGCATCCTCTAGGTCGGCTTTACTGCGGTCAATCGCCCGTTCATTATTTTGGCTGAGAGCTTCCTTTAAGCTGGCGATCGCCGGTTCGATTCGGTTGCGATAGGGCCGCACAAAGGCCATGCCATAATCCAGGGTAGACTCTCGCATTTGCCGCTCGGCCTTGAGGATGAGAGACTCTGCATCATTGCGCTTTTGCACTTTTTCTTTTTTCTGGCGATCGATATCGGCATACTCCTCCGCTTCTCGAATCATTCGCTGCACTTCATCTTCGCTCAGGGTAGAGGCCCCCTGAATTGTGATGCTTTGCTCCCGACCTGTAGTGCGATCCATCGCTGTAACTTGAAGGATTCCATTAGCATCCACATCAAAAGAAACCTGCACCTGGGGAACGCCGCGGGGGGCAGGAGGAATCCCCGCCAGCTTAAAACGACCCAGGGATTTGTTCCCTGCTGCCATTTCCCGTTCTCCCTGTAACACATGCACTTCTACCATTGTTTGATTATCTTCACTTGTGGAGAAAATATCAGCACGGCGCACGGGAATCGTAGTGTTACGGGGGATCAGTTTCTTCATCACTCCCCCAATTGTTTCCAGCCCGAGGGAGATAGGAGTCACATCCAACAGCAGAATGTCTTTAATTTCGCCACCTAAAATGCCTGCTTGAATTGCCGCCCCGACTGCTACTACTTCATCCGGGTTAACGTTTTGATTGGGTTCTCGATCAATGAAGCTGCGCACCAACTCCTGCACAGCAGGAATTCGGGTAGACCCACCCACTAGCACGACTTCATCAATATCACGAGAATCCATCCCGGCATCTCGCAGAGCCTGCTTGATTGGCCCGCGTAGACGACTGAGTAAATCCATCGAAAGTTCTTCAAACTTAGAACGGGTGAGGCGCGTTTCTAAATGCTTTGGCCCCTCTTCGGTGGCTGTGATAAAAGGCAGATTGATCTCGGTCACAGTAACGCCCGAAAGCTCGATTTTGGCTTTTTCCGCCGCTTCGGTAATACGCTGTAAGGCCTGGCGATCGCGCCTCAGATCTACCCCTTCCTGCTCTAAAAACTGTTCTGCCAGCCAATCAACAATACGGCGGTCAAAATCCGCTCCACCCAACTGGGTGTCGCCAGCGGTGGATTTAACCTCAAACACACCATCACCGACATCCAGCACTGATACGTCAAACGTACCGCCCCCCAGGTCAAAAACAAGAATGGTCTGGTTGTTGCGCCGATCAAGGCCGTAGGCAAGGGAAGCCGCTGTCGGTTCGTTGAGAATGCGCTTGACCTCCAGCCCAGCAATGCGTCCAGCATCGCGGGTGGCCTGGCGTTGAGAGTCGTTGAAATAGGCCGGTACGGTAATTACGGCACCAGTGACCGGTTCACCCAGGTATTTGCTAGCCTCATCCGCTAGTTTCCGCAGCACCATGGCCGAAATCTCTTCGGGGGCAAAATCTCGCTGCAGGCGCGGGCACTTGAGCTTGATATTACCAAGGTCATCTCTGCGAATCGTATAGGGAACCCGCTTCGACTCTGCTGACAGCTCATTGTACTTACGCCCGATATAGCGCTTGATGTTGTAAAAGGTATTTTGAGGATCTAGCACGGCCTGACGACGGGCCAACTGCCCCACCAGCCGTTCACCATCCTTAGTAAAACCAACCACAGAGGGGGTTGTACGAGTTCCCTCGGCATTTGCAATGACAACAGGCTTGCCGCCTTCCATTACTGAAACAACGGAGTTGGTTGTCCCCAAGTCAATGCCGACAACTCTTCCCATGCGTATGTACTCTCCCGTCTGCTGCGATCGCTTGTTACATTTTGCTGCATCTTATTGTATCTTGCAGAAGCGGTGTGTTCAGGAGAATCGATTAGTACGGTTTTCCCGCCACCATTTTGAGACCCTCCGACTTAACGAAGAGGCGCAGTGGAGGAGCGGTTTCGCCCATACCTCGGTGACGCGCATCTGAATGACCGCCAAAACCTTCTCCTAAGTTTCCCTGAGCGGAGTTGCGTTTCTCTAAGCGGAGTCGCCAGGAACCCTACTTCGGTTCCACGTAGCGGCCATTGCGCCAGATTCCCTCAACCTGTCGCCCATCGGCAAAGGTAAACACTCCTCGACCATGCTGGCGGCCATCGCGAAACTCGCCCCGGTAAATATTGCCACTGGCAAACCGGCAGGCCCCGGCCCCATTGAGCAAGTCATTGCGAAACTCGCCTTCACAGCGACTGCCATCAGCATAAATAAACGCGCCGTTTCCCTGCTTCTGGTTGTTGTTAAAGCCGCCCTCGTAGCGATCGCCATTGGGAAACTGACACACTCCATAGCCATTCATCGCATCATCCCGAAATTCCGTATCGCAACGGGTGCCATCGGCATAGATAAACGTCCCTTGGCCTGCTCTCCGCCCGTCTTTGAAGGTGCCTTGAAAGCGATTGCCGCTGGCGAAAATACAGGCTCCTCGACCATTCATGACATCATCTCGAAATTCCCCTTCGCAGCGGGTGCCATCGGCATAAATCACCATACCCCGTCCCTGGCGCTTGCCGTTGTGCATTTCTCCCTCATAGCGATTGCCACTGGGAAAAACACAAATGACTTTACCTTCAATAAAGCCTTCACGTGTGACACCCCGACAATACGCTTGCGCTTGTAGGCTGGGGGCAGCGATCTGGGCGTGGGCATCAGGCGCGATCGCTGCAATAGAGGTAAGCGCGATCGCCGCGACGGCTGAGCTTTTTGTCGCGAGCCATAAGACCATTCCCCAAGGTTGGTAGGCCCAGGCGAGAACTGTTTGTTTTTTTTGCAACACGACAAAACTCATAATCCCACCGTTCATCCTATCTGTGTTCAATGATTCTATAGCAGTACGAATTCAGGTTAGGACGGGTTGCAGAAGTGACACCTTATTTTTACCCAAACATCTCAACCTGCCTGCGTAGTGCTACATCTGAGTCCAAGCCATTTCTACATAGAAACCTTTAGCTTGCTCGCAGACAAAGGCTTAACTCTAGAAAAGGAAAATCGACAAAGTTCAGGGTCGCTTTCCTAACGCATTCTTCGCCATTACCAATGGCCTAACCGGCAAATTGTACAGGATTATTGCCGTGGTTAAGAGCGTAGCTTAAATGCGGATGTCTAACCTAGGCTGTGCCCGTGTCCTGGGTTTGATTGATGCCAACCACGCTTGCCTATGGTCGGGGTAACCCTTTTAGGCAAATGCCTGGTGACTGTTTAGTCATCTGGCCATCTCCTACGATTTCTGGCTACACTAACGAATGCCTGAGTTGGATGGATGGCAGTTCCTATGTGTGGCAATGTATAGCAATGCAACCCAATACTGAATTTTTGACTCCTGAAGAATGTGCCCAAGTTGATGGCGCGCTGATGACCTCCCAGGACAAATTTGCGACACGGGTGGCAGTCTATGCTTTGCGATCGCTAAAGCAGATTGCAGCCCAGCACGAAACAACCATTGCCCATCTGAAACCCGCTCAAATTGAAGACTGGGTTTATCAAGACGAAAGTCTTCAAAGTGGCATTGATCGAGAATTTCGCCGCTTTTTTGCACGGTTGGTTCTTTCTTCGCTCAGGCCTTTGCAACAGGCCGCGCAAGTAGCCAATGTGCCCATTGAGGCTCTGACCATCCAGCAAGTGGTTCACTGGTTTGAAAGTGAGGCTAGAACTCGCCTGAGTGAATCTCAAACAGAGCCATCCTAATGCTAAGCAGGGGTCGGTTTGCCCTATGGTGGTAGCGAGAGGATTGGTTTCTCCGCTAAACTACGCCACAATAGCAGCAGTTGCCCCTGACT
>NZ_JBRCAD010000149.1:0-10458 GCF_053493415.1 Trichothermofontia sp.
GGGTGGGCAGGGCAGGGCAAGGTGTCACGGTCTTGATTAGGCATTCAGCCTCTGAGTGTCAGTGAACCCACGGCGAATCCACAGCGAACCTACTAAGATATGGCAGGTGCGATCGTACCGGTGTGAAAGTCAGATTATTCAGCGCATATTCAGATCAGAGTCTTAAATTCTAATTTAGTGATAGGCAGGGAGGACCTGGGCGTGCAGTGGAGTGTGCGGGCAATTCGGGGGGCGACAACCGTAACCGAAAATACGGTGGCAGCAATTCGCGAGGCAGTGACGGAATTACTCGATGAGGTGGAGGCACGCAATCAAATCAGCCCCACCCAATATATCAGCGTGACGTTTTCCGTAACCCGGGATCTTAACGCGATCTTCCCCGCTGCGATCGCCCGTGAACGTTCTCCCCTATGGGAAGACGTGGCCCTGCTGGATGTGCAACAAATGCATGTGGAGGGCAGTCTGAGCCGGTGTATTCGCGTCTTGATCCACGCCACCCTGCCCGATCCTGATCGCCCGGTTTACCATCCCTACCTGCGCCAAGCCCAACATCTACGGCCCGATCGTACCCGCCTAGCGCCGGAACGCGTCCCCTCCCCATCGGGGGGACCGGGGCATCGCGGCTAGGGTCCCGCTTCGAGCTTAAGCTGTATGCACTCACAATTCCGGGGGAGTTCCGATGAATGTTGATCAGGAAATTGTCACCGTCAGACCGTTAGTAACGGTTGATACAGTGCAAAAATTACCGAATTATGTGGGTATTTCGGGAAAAACGGCGGGTGCCACGGGCCTATCTATGAATATTGTCATAATTCCACCAGCGGCTAAGGCAGAGCCTCATTTTCATGATGGCTTTGAAACGGCTATTTACCTATTGAAGGGTCAAGTCGAAACCTTTTATGGCGAAAATCTGTCTAAGTCGATCGTGAACCAGGAAGGTGACTTTATCTTTATTCCTGAAGGGGTGCCGCATCAACCAGTCAATTTAAGTAATACGGAAGCCGCGATCGCCCTGGTTGCGCGTAATGATCCGAATGAACAAGAAAGTGTACAGCTTTATAGGTTAAATTCGGGTTGAATCAGGGCCATACCTCTAAATTCAACTTCAGGCGATCGCCCAGTGCCAAGGAGACCCCAGCACTGACCCTGGCGACTCGCTAGGCTAATTTAGGGTTCAATCTGGGTCTCCAAGCATTATCGCCATTGTCATTCAGGGTAGGACAAGGGGCTTAAGCCCCTTGTTGATCACAGCCTTTGAAAGGTCCTAATGAGCGTGACTACCGCTATACAAGAACTGAGCCAACCCGGCAGGATGGGCTGGCCAAGTAGGTGCTTGGTCGGCGGGGCTATTCACGCACTAACGGCTAATGTGTGGCTTCTAAAATCGGGGTTAGATCAAGGTGCATGGCCACCGTATCCGCGAGGGCATCAAACATCGCATTGCGTTGTTCCTGATAGTTGGCAATACCCGTTGGCAAGGTCCCTAGACCGCGTTGCCGTCGGAGGTGGTTCAGCCAGGTGCGTCGCCAGGGACCGTTGTCAAACAATCCATGTAAATAGGTACCCCATACGCCTTGATTCGCATCAACAATGCCCAGACTCGTGTCTTCAAATAGGGGGTAATAGGTAGGGGTGGGTGAGGGTGGATCGGGTTCGATAATCTGACTGCGACCTTGATGGATTTCATACCCTGTGATGGGTAACCCTGCCTGGGGAAAGGTGGAGTTTGTCATGCGGCGGCGGGCAATTTTTTGCTCCGTAATTAAGGTACGAATGGGGAGTAGCCCTAGGCCAGGGAAGGTGCCGGACCAGCCTTCGTTGGCCTCGGTATCAATAATGTGTTGGCCTAACATTTGGAAACCGCCACAGATCCCCAGTACGGTCCCACCGGCGGCGGCATAGGCTTGAATAGCCTGATCCATGCCAGACTTACGCAGCGCTTCCAGATCCCCGATCGTTGTTTTGGAACCGGGCAAAATGACCGCATCGGGATGCCCCAGTCGATCCTTGAGGTCCAAATATTCGACGGCTACCGTTGGTTCTGCCACGAGGGGGTCAAAATCGGTGAAGTTAGAAATGCGGGGAAAGCGGACGACACTAATTTTCACCTCTGGTTTGCGACGGGACTGGGGTTGGTGTTCCAGTAAATCGAGGGAATCTTCGGCGGGGAAAATATGTTCAATCCAAGGAATGACACCAATCACCGGAATGCCAGTCCGATTTTCCAGCCAGTCAATCCCGGACTGTAATAGCGTTCGTTGCCCTCGGAATTTATTAATCACAATGCCCTTCACCAAAGCGCGTTCTTCCGACTCCAGTAACTCCAGGGTGCCAATCACATGGGCGAAGGCCCCACCGCGATCGATATCTACCACTAAAAGTGTGGGCGCATTGAGGTATTTGGCAACCCGCATATTCGTTAAATCGCGGTGTTTCAGGTTAATTTCGGCGGGACTACCGGCTCCCTCGCAAATGATTAACTCGTACTCTTGCTTTAACTTTTCTAGCGACTCGGTAATCGCCTGCCAGCCCGCATCGAAAAATTGTTCGTAATAGTCTGCTGCGCTGACGCGACCGGCGACTTTGCCCCGCAGAATGACCTGGGAGGTCATATCCCCCTGGGGTTTAAGCAGGACCGGATTCATCTCTACCCGTGGTTCCACATCGGCGGCCCAGGCTTGTACGGCTTGGGCGTAGCTCATTTCGCCCCCGCGCAGTACGGCATATGCATTGAGGGACATATTTTGGCCCTTAAAGGGAGTCACGCGCCAACCTTGGCGGAAGAGCATCCGGCAGAGGGCAGCCGTTAGCAGAGATTTGCCAGCATGGGAGGTGGTCCCAACAATCATGATCGCTTTCATAGGATCGTGACTCGCTAAAGGGGAAACCGGAACCAGCGGGCGATCGCATTTTGCAGACGATCGCGCCAGGTTGGCTGGGGCAAGTGGGGCGCGGTAGCTTGCCACTGGCTTACAAGCTGATACCCTAATGGGGTCAAGCGAAAACTATCGGTGAGTCCCTGGCCGTCCACTTCTCGCCGTAGCACGCCTACCTGGATCAGCCAAAGTAATTCCTGGTCGGTGGCCCATTCGGACAAGGGTTGGCGGCTATAGCCTGCTTGCACACCCCGATCGCCCGCGATCGCCAGAAGGGGAACACTTTGGTCCAGTAGCGTGGTGAACAGGGTGAGAGGGAAGGGTGAACACACCACCGCCCGGACTGCCCGTTCCAGGGTTGCGGGAGCATACTGCATGGCTGGGAGGGTATGGACAGGGGGCGGATCACTTGCACCAGGGGAGGGTAAAGACGTTACAGACATCGTTATGGGAGCACCTAGGATCGTTTCTCTATGTTCTATCCTAAATGCTGATCTAAATGCAGACACTTAAGGCTGGCTGGTTCTGTAGCCACGGGTGGTTAGGCAGTCATCCGTAAAGTGTAGGTTGGGCAACCAGGACTGATTGGCAATGGCATGGGGCAAGGTTCTGCTTTGGAGCTACAGGACTTCCATTGTTCCGTCCGCACCAACGCAGGGTTAGATGCCCAACCCCTACAACAAACTTTACTTGCCAATCTTGACCTTATACTAAGGTATAAGGTTTAGTATTAGATTACTAGATTGCAATGGAGCCATATCTATGTTTCAAGTGGGGGAAGTCTCGCGTCGGTTGGGTCTTAATCCACAAACGCTTTACTTTTACGAACGGATTGGATTGATCCCACCTCCTGAGCGTACGGTTGCAGGCTATCGACTATTTAGTCAGCAAGATATAGAGCGGTTAGCTTTTATTGTGCGAGCTAAATCCTTGGGGCTTACTTTAGATGAAATTAAGGACATCTTAGTATTAAAGGATGCTCGATCGCTCACCTGCCAAGCGCTCTATGAGCGTCTCCTTAAAAGGGTACAGGAGGTTGAAGAAAATATCCGCCAGTTGCAAGCACTCCACGACGAGTTAATGTCACTCGTTCAATATTGTCAGAAAAATCTAAAGGTTTCTGATAAGGAATGTGTGGTCTTAGATAAGCCACTTGTAAGTTCATAAAAAGTGTGAAGCCATTGCAATCTCAAATAAACTTTTGCAAGGAAGGTTGTTATGAACCCGATCAAAGTTGAAATTTTGGGGACAGGTTGCAAAAAATGTCAGCAACTAGAGGCAAATACGAAGGAGGCGATCGCCAATCGCAATTTGGATGCTGAGGTTGCCCACATTACCGACACGATGGAAATTGTCAAACGCGGTGTCATGAAAACGCCCGCATTGGTCGTTGATGGCAAAGTGCTGAGCCAGGGCAAAGTGCTAGAGCCGAAAGAGATTGAGCCGCTTTTACCTGCTTAACGCTTGCCAGTCAATAACGGATCAGTCGATAACGGATCGACAACGGATCGACGGTTGATCGCCGTTGGCCCTATGTCTCCCCGATCGTTCGGGTAGGAGGATCGTTTATGCATTTTTGGAAATCGGAATGGAAACCGCTACTGTGGATTGTGGTGGGGTTCCTCCTGTGCTTTTACTTGCCAGTAGAACTGATTCAAAATTCCGAACGGCTGAGAAATGCCTTTTTTGAATCACTGTATCTAGTCCGCTGGTATGCGCAAGAGCACGTTCTACTGTGTCTGATTCCTGCTTTCTTTATTGCAGGCGCGATCGCCGTGTTCGTTTCCCAGGATGCGGTGATGAAATACCTAGGAGCCAAGGCGAATAAGGTTTTGGCCTATGGTGTGGCTTCCGTCTCCGGAACAATTCTTGCAGTTTGTTCTTGCACTGTTCTACCCTTATTTGCTGGCATCTATCGCATGGGGGCAGGGTTAGGACCTGCGACGACTTTTCTCTATTCCGGCCCTGCCATTAACGTGCTGGCAATTATCATGACGGCGCGAATTCTAGGCTTGCAACTAGGGATTGCTAGAGCCGTAGGTGCGATCGCTTTCAGTGTGATCATTGGGTTGCTGATGGCGTTTATTTTCCGCAAAGAAGAACTGGAAAAAATCGAAGCACAGGCAGGCTTACCTGAACCGGAGGTCACCCGTCCCCTGTGGCAAAATGCCCTCTTTTTTGCCGTAATGGTGGGCATTTTGGTCTTTGCCAACTGGGCAAAACCCGCGGCAATGGTGGGCACCTGGGCAGCCATCTATGCGGTGAAGTGGTGGATTACGGGCGTGTTGGCGATCGCCCTAGCGGCGATTCTGATTGCTTGGTTTGAACTGAACACAGGCAAGGTGATTTTGATCAGTGCCGTTACCGCAGTTCTGGCATTCCAGTTTCCTGATCAGCCGATGGTTGCCTTTGCGGCGGGTGTGATCGGGTTATCTTGGCTCACTAGCACGAATAAGGATGAAGCCGGAGAGTGGTTCGAGTCTTCTTGGGATTTTGCTAAACAAATTCTGCCCCTGTTGCTGCTGGGGGTGATTGTGGCAGGCGCGTTGCTCGGTCGTCCGGGACATGAAGCCTTAATCCCTTCCGAATGGGTGACACGGGCAGTCGGGGGTAACTCGTTGTTATCAAACTTTGTGGCGGCATTTGCGGGTGCATTTATGTACTTTGCTACGCTAACGGAAGTGCCGATTCTGCAAGGTTTAATTGGCAGTGGCATGGGGCAGGGGCCAGCCCTAGCCCTATTGCTAGCAGGCCCAGCTTTGTCGTTGCCAAATATGCTGGTCATTCGCAGCATTATGGGCACGAAGAAAACGGTTGTCTTTGTATCGCTGGTGGTGGTGATGGCAACCATTTCGGGGATGGTGTATGGGGCATTCTTCTAAACCCAAGGGGTTTTGGCAAGCTTTGATTTACCCCGATTACGCTAAAACTGCCCTCAGAGTTGCGCTGATTGTCGGTTCAATTTTGTTTGCTATTAATCACGGCATGGCGCTCTGGCAAGGACAAATGACGCAAGCCCGATGGTACTCTGGATTGCTCACCTATCTCGTGCCCTACCTAGTCAGTGTTCACGGACAGTATTCTAACCAAACGAAACCACGCTAAACCTTATGAACGCTAAGTCTGCATTCATTGCCAGCCTGACGGGAACTATCGTTGTTGCCCTGTGCTGCTTTACGCCATTCTTGGTTTTGATTTTGGGAGCAATTGGTCTAGGAGCCTGGATTGGTTATCTGGACTACGTTCTACTGCCTGCCCTAGGCGCATTGATTGGGTTAACGCTGTATTCGTACTGGCGCTATCGCCGCTATCGCCGCTGTTGCCGCCAGCCAAAGTTAGAAATTGATGAAATTGCTCAGGAGAAACGTTAATGAATTGTCCCCACGATCGCAGCCAAGGAAAACCAGTCAAAGTACTGACCTTGAAGAGCCTCCTCGTACCCCAAGCGCTGGAACGCCTCAATTCTCAGGCAGACTATCAATTTTGTAGTAGTGCCCATTGTCCTGTTGTCTACTTTTCAGCAGCGGGAGACGTATTCACCCCAGGCGATCTGAAGGTACCGGTGTTTCAAAAAGATCCCGGTGAGGATGTCCCGGTTTGCTACTGTTTTGGCTGGACTCGCCGCCGGATTCAAGGTCTCGACGAACCCTGCTCGGTGACTGAACAGATTAAGCCCCACATGAAAGCGGGCCGCTGTGGCTGTGAGGTCAATAACCCGCAAGGGAGTTGTTGTCTGAAAAATGTTCGCGATTATGCGACTCAATGGCAGGAGCAGCACCAGCACTCGACCGCATGACAAAACTAACGCTGGAACGTAGCCAAATCTGGTTTTACTTCATGAGCCTAGGGTTGGGAGCGTGGTGGGGATGGCAGCACGCTGACGCGGCGGCCCTAGAGCCATTGATCCCGATCGCGCTAGGTCTACTCCTTTACACCACCTTTTGCCAAGTGCCCCTCATCCACCTGCGCCAAGCCTTTCGCTATCGCCGGTTCATGATGGCGCTGATCGTTGGCAATTTCGTCATGGTGCCGCTAGTGGTATGGATTTTGGCAACCCTGCTGCTGAACGACCCCAAGCTGCAATTTGGGGTGTATTTGGTGCTGCTCGTGCCCTGCACCGATTGGTTTTTAACCTTTACCTATTTGGGTGGGGGCAATTTGCCACTGGCGATCGCCGCCACTCCAATTTTGCTCCTGCTGCAAAGCCTGCTGCTGCCGCTATACCTAGGGGTATTCACCGCTAGGCAACTGACCGCTGAAATCGACCCCTCTGCCTTTGTCGATGCCCTAGTCACGCTGATTTTGCTACCGCTGGGAGCCGCCCTGATCACGGAAAAATCGGCTGAATCCCATCCGATTGGGAGCCGTTGGCTAAAACTAACCTCTTGGTTGCCTATTCCGCTGCTAGGTTTAGTTCTGCTGCTGATTGCGGCCTCACAGGTGAATGCCCTGATCGCTCAGCCGCTCCTCCCCTTGGTCAACGTCATCCTGATGTTTGTCGCCTTTTTGGGACTCAATGGCTATCTGGCTCGTTGGCTAGGGCAAATAGCCCGTCTGGATACCCCCAGCAACCGTACCCTAGCCTTTAGCCTAGGGACCCGGAACTCCTTTGTGGTGCTGCCTTTTGCCTTGGCTTTGCCAGAGTCATGGTCGGTGGTGGTTACCATTGTGGTGGTACAGCCATTGGTTGAATTGATGGGAATGATGGTCTATTTATGGTGGGTACCCCAGCGATTGCTCAAGGATACCCCTGCCTCGCACTCTTAAATTAACTATGAAATAGACCATGATACACACGCCAAGTTGGGTACAAGCGGTCGTTTTAGGCGTGAGCTACCTAGCCTTTGGGATAGGCTCTCTCCCTGGGTGGCAAATGAATCGCGCCACCATTGCTCTGGTGAGTGCGGCAGTGTTAATTGGCTTGGGTACCCTGACGCTGGATCAGGCTTGGCAGGCCATTGATGCCCAGACCATTGTGTTTTTACTGAGCATGATGGTAGTGAATGCGTATCTATCCTATGCGGGCTTTTTCAATTTGGCATTGCTGTACCTGCTGCGGTTTACCCAGAGTCCGTTGGGATTACTAGGACTGTTAACCGTTGGGACGGGGGTACTGTCAGCGTTTTTCCTAAATGACACCTTAGCGCTGGTCAGCACGCCCCTGACGGTGCAGTTGACCCGATCGCTGAAGCTAAACCCTGTCCCCTACCTGCTGGCGATCGCCGGAGCAACTAATATCGGTTCTGTGGCAACCCTCAGCGGCAATCCGCAAAACATTCTGGTGGGTTCATTTTCGGGCATTGGCTACCGTGAGTTTGTCTTGGCCTTGGCTCCGGTAGCCATCCTTGGCCTAGGGCTACAGATCGGGTTGCTGTGGTTGCTCTATCCAGAGGTGCGATCGCTCCAGCCCTGTGCGCCACCCTCGCTACCTCGTTTGCGCAGCTATCGGCCCGTGTTGATCAAAACCCTGATCGTTACGGGTTGCCTACTGACGGCTTTTGCGGTTGGCTTACCGCTGGCAGAGTCGGCTTTTTTAGCTGCCGCCGCGCTCCTAGTCACCCGCCGCATTAAACCCCAGCGTGTATTGCAACAGGTGGACTGGTCCTTACTGGTCATGTTTTCCGGACTGTTTATCCTCACCCGCTGCGTGCAAGAACTGCATCTGTTGGCCAGGGTGACCCCGTGGATTGCCCATCCGGCAGGACTGCTGGCGGTAACGGCGATCGTCTCAAATTTGATTTCCAATGTGCCAGCGGTGCTGCTATTGCAGGGCGGAATCCCGCCGGAAGCGACCCAAAGCTGGCTGCTACTGGCGGCGGGTTCTACCTTGGCTGGCAATCTCACCCTGTTTGGTGCCGTGGCCAATTTAATTACCGTCGAAGCAGCAACCGCAGCCGGCTGTCGTCTGTCTGTGTGGCAACATTTGCGGTTCGGGCTACCACTAACGCTGATGACCCTGCTCCTGACTTATATCTGGTTGGTGTGGCGATGATCCTTACCCTTGGCACGTCGCTGGGACGATCGCCCCGTTCGTAGTGCCCGTTTACTCGTCTAAACTACAGTTGATGTACTGAGCGATGCTCCGCATCAGGGTGAGGGACTGGGCCTAGATTTGGCAGGTGATGATTTTTCAAACATCCGCTACAATATTTTGTAGTAGCGACTTCAATGATGATGGACTGAAAATGATGGACTGAAATAGCCTGTAGTAACGACCTTAGTCGTGGCTACACTAAAGTCCATACTACGAAGTCAGACGACTACGAAGCCAGATCACTAAGAAACCAGTCAACTTTCTAGAGACAGTTCATTTCGATTGCATAGACAACACCATTACCTGTACACATGGAGGTAAATTTCTATGGCACTCGTTCGTTGGGAACCGTTTCGGGAAATTGATACCTTGCAACGGCAGATGAATCGTCTGTTTGACGAGCTAATACCCAGCGTCCGTGAAACGGGCAATGGCATAGCCTTTGTTCCCCCAGCCGAAATGGAGGAAACTGCCGATGCGATTCATCTCAAGTTAGAAGTCCCAGGCATGGATGCGAAAGATCTGGATGTCCAAGTATCGGCAGACTCTGTTTCGATTACGGGTGAACGGAAATCGGAAACGAAAACCGAAGAAAAAGGCATGACTCGCACGGAATTTCGCTATGGCAAGTTCCAGCGGGTAATCCCATTGCCTGTGCGAGTACAAAACACCCATGTACAAGCCGAGTATAAGGATGGCATTTTGAAGCTGACGTTGCCCAAGGCTGAAGAGGAAAAGAACAAGGTTGTGAAAGTGAATCTCAGTTAATCTCAAGCTACAGCAGCCATCTTGGGTAATTTTTAATTGCCTTTGCATCAAGGGGATCGGGAACAGGAACCTTCGCTATCCGGAAAACCGATCCCTTTTCGTCTGCCTCCAATTCTATACTCTTTTTATAGAGCGGTTCTTTAGGCGTCAATCTACAGGAACTATTGCTTAGAGAAAACTTGCTGAAGGAGAATTGCAGATCAAATTGCAGCTACAGAACACTAAATTCTAGCTACCTTACGAAATCTGTTCAGCTTGTAATCACAGCTTTAGTCAGCCTCAAAAGCTGTGATTAGGCTCTTTTGGCTCCATTGAGCGTGCTGTTGATCGTGCCATAACCGTTTTAGAATATTTGGAATCTGGAGGAAACAAACAATGGCAAAAGTCGTTGGCATCGATTTAGGAACGACAAACTCCTGCGTGGCCGTAATGGAAGCAGGACAGCCCGTTGTCATTGCTAATGCTGAGGGCAGCCGAACCACGCCATCGGTTGTCGCATTCACCAAAACGGGTGAAAAACTCGTTGGACAAATTGCCCGACGGCAGGCAGTGATGAACCCTGACAATACTTTCTACTCGGTCAAGCGATTTATCGGACGCAAGTATGGTGAAGTCACCGAGGAAGCCAAACAAGTTTCCTACCAGAAGTGTTGAATCCAGATATAAAACTTTACACTTGAGGGTGCGAGAGTCATACAAGCGTTTCTGGAAGCAAATCGTAGCTCCAATGGACGAGCGAACAGCGACGGCTGAGTTCTAGTTGCAAATAGCGAAACTTGT
>NZ_JBRCAD010000150.1:0-5978 GCF_053493415.1 Trichothermofontia sp.
GACAAAGCTGCTTCAAGATCAATTTGACAAGCTTCGGGAATGAGGCTATCATAGAACATCATTTTTTATTTGTTAGAGGACAGAATACTGCATTCTGTCCCTTTTTTCCATCGCTTAACCTAACTTTCAACACTTCTGGCATTAAACAAGTGCAAGCCAAAATCCTGGGAAAGATCTTGGCAAACTTTAATCCCCCGAATACTGTTGCCCTTGGCATCTAATAGCGGCGAGAAGGTACCAATCCCCAATTTGCCGGGAACGACGGCTGTAATGCCGCCGCCCACCCCGCTTTTAGCCGGTATCCCCACCCGGTAACACCACTCCCCCGATGCATCATACATCCCACAGGTCAGCATGACGCTAATCACATCTTGGACATAGTGTTCATCGATCGCCCGTTCTTGGGTGACTGGATTCACACCCCCATTAGCCAGGGTCGCAGCCAACATGGCCAGGTCCCTCGCGTTGACCAGAATTGAACACTGCTGAAAGTACAAGTCCAGAGTTTCATCAATCTTGTCACTGACCATGCCAAAGTTAAGCATCAGATAGGCCATCGCCCGGTTGCGAAATCCGGTCGCCTTTTCCGATAAAAAGACCGGCACGTTAATGTCGTGATCGCGTCCGGTGTAGCGCTTAAACATGGCCAGTACCCGCTTTAGTCGTTCAGTCGCGTTGGCCCCTTTGATCAAATCCGCTGTGGCGATCGCCCCCGCATTGACCATCGGATTATAGGGACGATTAGTCGCCTCATCCAGAACAATTGAATTAAATGCTTCACCCGTTGGCTCGACATTTACCTTGCTATGGACATACTCCCGTCCATGATCCTCCAGGGCCAAACCAAACACAAACGCTTTAGAAATTGATTGAATTGTAAATAGCTGGTCACACTCTCCCACTTCAAAGGTTTGCCCATCAGCCGTAATCACGCAAATGCCAAACCACTCGGGTTTTGCCAGAGCCAGTTCCGGAATATAGTCCGCCACTACACCATCATTGAGCACTCGATACTTATCGTATAGATCATTGAGGTAAGTGCGAAAAGGAGATGTTACCGCTGTAATCGAACTGGTCAGGGATTGCAAATCGCCTAAGCCCGACATAGTGCTTACTCCTCAATAATTTTTTGTGCAACACGACGAAATTCCTGACTAACAGGATGTTCAGGATAGGTCACACAAAACACCCCCTCACTCGCCAATTGCACGACATCCTCTGATAAGGGGAAAACGCCAGCCACGGTTTCCTGATAGGTTGACTCAACCTTCTGTTTCAGAGCTTCCGGGTTGAGTTTGCTATGGACTTTGTTAATCGCCAGCAACATTTTGCGGACTTTTAACTGTCGGGCAACATCGACCGTAACAGCCGTTCCCTGATAATCTTGCTTGTCGGGACGCAGAATTAAAACCAAAATATGGGAAATAGCGATCGATAAAAACGTTTCCTTCGACAAGCCGGGATGGGTATCAATAAATAAATAATCAAGCTGAAGTGATTTCACCAGGCTGCGAAACCCATCATTCATTAGCTTGACGTCATAACCATCTTTCAAAATTCGAGCAATATCATCAGCTTTGACACTGGAGGGCACGAGGAACAGACGCCCCTCTTCCCCTAGGTCAATATTAGCACTGACATCATAGGCAGCCGCTTCGATCGGACTATCACCCCAGAGGTAATTATTGAGGGTTTTGTCCATCTGTTCTGGGGCCAGGCAAAACAGGTTATGAATACCTGGAGAGGGGACATCCGTATCCACAACCCCAACGCGATTTCCTAAGGCAGCGACAGTCGCTGCCAGATTGGCCGTAAAGTTAGACTTACCCGTACCACCTCGATAGGAATGTATGGAGACCACCTTAGGCATAAGCGTTCAATATATAAAGAAAAAACTGAGAAACAGCCTTCGCTTTGTATAATTGAAGGTTACAGTGATTGAAACCATGGCGATATGTGAGGCAATTTTTCTGACAGAAAAAGAAGATGTCTCTTATCTGCTAAGCAAATGATAAAGACAGCGACTTTCAGTTATCTTTCCAGTGAGATTTTAATTACTTAAGAATAACAATATTCCAATTAATTCAAGGCCAACATACCAAACTTTGCTACTTTCGTCAAAACTTTCTGAGCACGGTACCGTTTGGCCTCTCATTACTTGATCCACGACAAGCTGAGCGGCGACAATCGATCAGATAACTTTCAGGGTTGCCCGTTAGCCCCTACCGCCAATGCTTGTGGAGCGAGTTCTTACCCATGTCCGCTGCAACTCCTACCTTCCCCCAACCCGATCCGGTTGACCAACCAGCGCGTGATCCGGCCCCTGCCCTAACCCACCTCGATCGCCAGGGACAAGCCCAAATGGTCGATGTATCTAGTAAACTCCCCAGCCAGCGCCGGGCGATCGCTAGGGGGCGGGTGCGGATGCAGCCAGAGACCTTCGCGGCGATCGCGGCGGGTAACGCACCAAAGGGAGATGTCCTAGCAACAGCTCGTCTAGCGGGCATTATGGCCGCCAAGCAAACGGCCCAGTTAATTCCCCTCTGCCACCCCCTGCCCCTACACCAGGTCACGGTGACCCTTGAACCAGATGCTGCTCTGCCGGGTTATCACATCCAGGCGGAAGTAGCCACCAAAGCCGAAACCGGGGTCGAGATGGAAGCCTTGACCGCAGTGAGTGTGGCCGCACTAACCCTTTATGACATGGCCAAAGCCCTAGAAAAATCGATCGTCATTGAAGCAATCGCCCTAGTACAAAAAACAGGGGGTCAATCAGGAGATTACCAGCGCCATGAATCGGGATAATTGCTGCCTAATATTGAGACTATTTCGCCCTACGTTGTCTAGGTTGAGGGGTATTTACCCTACATTATAGACTTACAGCACTTCCATATTTAGTGAGGTACAGACAAGGGGCTTAAGCCCCTTGTTTACAAAGCTTGACAGTACTTCATTAGGGAGGGAACGGCTGTAAAAAGTCAACACCTTCTCGGTAAAATCCCCCTGAAACAATAAAAATCGACGCGAATTGTATCATTCTAATAACCTTTCCTACCGACCTTGGGGACTGGCGATAAAATTTTAGTAAATACCATAGTTCCCGTGGCATAACGTCATGTTGATTGCGGAAACAGTCGTCGGCTTGACGCTAAATACCATTTGGGAGGTAACGATGGCAATCGCCCGTCAGACCCAGCAAAGCGAGGAATCATTAGCAGTGATCATGGCCGACCGTTCAGCTTTTCTCTACAGTTCCCCTCCTAACTTCGACCACTGGCCCACCCTGCTAAACTAGCGTTATACCCTACTTATCTTCCCCATGTCCTATGCCCCGTATCCTGGTTTTAGAGGATTCGCTCCTCTCCCGTCGCATGATTAACCGCATCTTAAGGTCGGCTGGGTATGAGGTGCTTGAAGTCGCGAATGGCAAGACCGGACTCGCGATCGTGGGTACACAGGCCATTGACTGCATTTTGCTCGATTTACTCATGCCGGAGATGAGCGGCCAAGAAGTATTAGCTGCGCTCAAGGAACAAGAAATCCGTATTCCCGTGATTGTGATTAGTGCTGATATTCAAGACAGTACCCGACAGCGCTGCCTTGATTTAGGCGCAGTTGCGATTTTACCTAAGCCCGTTAAGCCAGAAGAATTACTCCATACCCTCAAGCTAGCCATCACCCCCTAAACCTCTCTACAGATTGGAGCCGCCCCTATGAGTTTACTAACAACAACCCAACTGGATGCGTTGCAGGAAATGATTAACATTGGCGTTGGGCGATCGGCGAGTATGCTCAACCAGATGCTCGATGTTCATGTTCAACTTCATGTTCCCCAGGTGAAGGTATTACCCGCCCATGTGGTTGAACAGGAGCTAGTCCAGCAGTTAGGTCTTGATCCCGTTGCCACCGTGCAACTGGGTTTCAGTGGCTCCCTGAGTGGGCTGGCCCAATTGGTATTTCCCACGGCCAGTGCGGCTAAACTGGTGTCTGCTTTGAGCAGTGAAGCAACGGATGGGCCAGAGGATCTGGATATCCTTCGGACAGGCACCTTGAGCGAAATTGGCAATATCGTCCTGAATGGAGTGATGGGGATGCTGAGTAATCTCCTACATCAGCACTTTCAATACTCCATGCCAAGCTACGTTGAAGAAGAGGTTCACCACCTTTTCTCAATTAGAAATGTGCTTAAAGATGATGTTGTCCTCCTAGCTCAAACTCGCTTTCTGATTGAGCAATTACTGGTAACAGGTGATATCATTTTACTCTTCAATATTGGCTCCTTTGACACCTTGCTAGCAGTAATGACAGACAGTTTGGAGCTGTATGATGAACAACCCGCCTGAGTCTGAAGCAGCCTTTGCCTTGCTGGATGCCCTCCCCTTAGGAACCTTTGTCCTGCGGGCTGACTGGAGCGTCCTATTCTGGAATCGTAATTTGGAAAATTGGACGGGCATCCCACGGCAGCAGATTGTGGGTCAGTCACTCCTGGATTTCTTCCCCCACCTACGTCAGCCCAAATATCAAAGTCGGCTGAGCCAGATATTTGAGGGGGGGCCACCAGTGTTGCTCTCTTCCCAACTGCATCCCCACTTGATTCCCGCCTCGAAATCAGATGGCAGCCTGCGGGTACAACAGACAACGGTATCGGCGATCGCAGGGACCCAAGTCGGGGAATTCTACGCCCTGTGGTCAATTCAAGACATTACGGACCTCAGCGAACAGGTTAAGCGCTATCACATGGCCCAAGCTCAAGCCTGGGCAGAAGTCAAGGCCAGACAACAGGCTGAGGCGAAACTCCGGGCTGTGGTTGAAAATACCTCCGCCTTCTTTTCTAGTATTTATTTGTACAGCCCAGAGTGTTGGGAGTATGACTATGTATCCCCTGGGGCGGCAGCAATTTTTGGTTATTCGGAATGGGAGTTTGTCACTAACCCGACTTTATTGATTGAACGCATTTTCCCTGACGATCGCGATCGCGTGGTTAAACCCGCCCTTGAAAAGTTAATGGCTCCCGTTGATCAACTGACGATCGAGTACCGCTTTCAACATAAGGATGGGCACTACCTCTGGATTTCTAATGTTCTCAGTTCCCACTACGATGAGCAGGTCAATGCTTGGTACGCGACCGGGGTCGCTGTGGATATTACTAAACGGAAGCAGCTAGAATTACAACTTCAAGAAAGTGAGCAACGCTTTCGGAATACCTTTGATTATGCGGGCATGGGCATGGCCTGGGTGGATCTCGATGGCCGTTGGCTGCGGGTGAATGCGGCCCTATGTCAGATCACAGGTTATACCGAAGCTGAGCTATTAGCTACTGATGTGCAGTCCCTCACCCATCCTGACGATAGGGTAGTGGACTGGGAAAATGCGCAACGCTTGGTCCGGGGCGAAATTGCCAGCTACCAAATGGAAAAACGCTATCGTCACCAACAGGGATATTGGGTATGGATCTTGCTGATTGCAACTGTAGTCCGAGATCAGGACGGACAACCGCTTTATTTTGTCTCCCAAATTCAGGATATTAGCGATCGTAAACAGGCCGAAGCATCCTTACGGCGCTACGAACGAATGATTGCCGCAACCCCGGATTGCGTATCCCTGATCGATCGTAGTTACATTTATCGCATTGTCAATCAAACCTATTTAAGTTGGTATAAAAAATCCCATGATGAAATTATTGGGCATTCCATTCAGGATCTATTGGGTGAAACATTTTTTCAAACCATGAGTAAACCCCTATTCGATCGCTGTCTAGCTGGGGAAAGCGAACTACGGATCGAGACCTGGCTTGATTATGCTGACGGCGAACGCCGTTTTATCCGAGCAACCTATAGTCCCAGAAGTGTTGAATCCAGATATAAAACTTTACACTTGAGGGTGCGAGAGTCATACAAGCGTTTCTGGAAGCAAATCGTAGCTCCAATGGACGAGCGAACAGCGACGGCTGAGTTCTAGTTGCAAATAGCGAAACTTGT
>NZ_JBRCAD010000151.1:0-5844 GCF_053493415.1 Trichothermofontia sp.
AGTCGGGGGGGCGGGTACGCGCCGAATCGCCTGTCGTCCGGATTGACCGTTCGGTTGACCATTGGGCTGACTATTAAGTTGACCATCCGGTCTGCCCCCTGGGGCTACGCCTGTCGGTTGGCTAGCCTCACCAAACCCACTGCCCGTTCCCGCCGCATCAGTGATCGGACCACTCCGCGGTGCCGCAACGGCGGTCTCACCTGCGGCATTGGTGAGGGGAGCGATCGGGCTGGCTTCCGAATTAGGAGCCTCTGGGCTGGGGGCATCCTCCCCCACGGGTGTTGGAGCCTGGGTATCGGGGGCTAGGGGCGGTGGTTCGGCGATCGCGGCGACGGGTTCAACCATAGCGGGAAGCGGTTCCCACTCTGGCGGGGGTACTTCAGTGAGCAGTTCCTCTGGGGAAATTTCCTCTGGTACGGGTTCCGCCGGGATATCTTCGACCACGATTTCAATCTCGTCGATTGCCGTTGGGGGCGGCAGGATCTCCCACAATTTACCGACCCGAAGTGTCATGGCCCCCGCATGGATCGCAAAGGAGCCAATCAGGGTACCCGCCAGCAACCGCCTCAGGGCTTGGCCTTCTTTTTGACGTTGTTGAGCAACGAGGGTGAGGACATTCATGGTTTCGAGGTCGGAAGGGATAGACGACAACTGCTGGCAGCGGGAGGCGCGCGATCGTTCAGGTGTTTCGTTAGAGTCGCCGCGTCGCGATCGCCAATTTGGCCCCGTCGATCTGGCGGATCTGGTCCATGACGGCCACCACGCGATCGTGGGTGACGGCTCCGTCGGCATTGAGCACCACCACCAGATCCTGATCGGGTTGCACCAGTTGGCGTACGGCATCGGGTAAGGCATCCACCGTGAGGGCCGTTTTATTGAGGTAAAGCTGGCCCTGGGTGTCCAGCGTCACCGTGGCCCGCACCACCTTTTGGGGTTGGGCCGATTGGGCCTTGGGCAAATTCACCACCAAGCCTTCAAAGCGCCCCAGAAACAGGGTAGACATGATAAAAAACGTCAGAATCGCAAAAATCACATCGATCATCGGCACGATGTTGATCTGCGGTGGCACATCCGGTTCAGCGATCGTGCGTCGTCGCATAGGACACCTCCAAACGTTGCCGACGGCGACGGCGATACAAGAGTTCTAGCTCCGCCGAATGCTCCTGAATTAAGGCCAATTGCCGCAGATAAAACCCACGAAAGGTATTGGCAAAAAACAGCGTCACCACCGCCACAACTAAACCGAATGCTGTTGAGGTCAAGGCTTCGCTAATCCCAGCCGTTACCCCTGCGGTTTTGGTCCCGCCAATATCGCCTAAATTGAGCGCCGCAAAGGAGCCGATTAACCCCAACACCGTTCCCAATAGACCTAGCAGCGGCGACAGGGTCACGATCGTGTCAAAGACCGTATTAAACCGCTTGAGCACCGGGATTTCCGCCTGCGTGGCCCCGTCGATCGCCAAAGCCAATTCCTCCGGCTCCGCATCCTCCAGGGAAATCGCTTCCAGGAAAATACGGGCCAGGGGCAGATCCAGATTACGTTCGAGTTTTTCACCCGCCAATGAGGGATCTTGCTGGTACAGAGCCAAGGCATCACGCACCACCCGTTCTTGCCGCCAGTTGACGCGATACCAAAACAGACACCGTTCAATAATCAGGGCGATCGCCGCGATCGAAAAGGCCAACAGGGGGATCGCCACCACGCCTGCCGCCATCAGGACTTCACCGAGTTTTTGCATACATCCTTCCCATCACACGGGGGTAGCCGGAACCCGCACTAGCGAGCCGACGGCCAGCCCAGCCTGCTTAACAGTTCTAAAAGACTATAGATCTTAATACAAATGAATTGCAAGTATTTTGATAGACTGGACTCTACCCCTCTGAAGCGACGACTTCAAGGCAATATTCCCCAGATATCGCCCTAAAAAGGCGTCGTACTACCGTGATTGACGTTTAGAAGGGGGTGCTCTCAGACTACTAGCAGTCTAGATGCCATTAATTTTTAGTAATTGATCATTGCTTACGGATTATTGCCATGCCTAAGTTTCGTGTGCCTACCGCTCCAAACGGTTGGAATCGGCGTCAGTTCTTAACGTGGGGACTGACGGGGCTGGGGGCATCCACGCTAGGCATTTGGGGCTGGCAGCGATCGCGCTCCGCCTCCCTGGTCGTAACGCCCCCCATCCCGGTTCTCCCGGAGACGGATGTTCCTTTTAACCCGATGACGATCCTGCGGGAGTTCGATCGCGGTGTGCTCAAGTGGGAAAACGGGCAGAGCATTCGCGAATTTCAGGTCACGGCCCAGAGTACAGTAGTCCCGCTAAACGCCGCCCTTTCTTTTATCAGTTGGAACCTGAATGGTCGCCTCCCTGGACCCACACTGCGGGCCACCGAGGGCGATCGCGTGCGCATTGTTTTTCATAACGACGCAGGTCATCCCCATAGCCTGCATTTTCACGGTATCCATCCCGCCGATATGGATGGGATCAAGCCTGTACGCCACGGCCAAACCACAATCTACGAATTTGAAGCCCAACCCTATGGGGTACATCCTTACCATTGCCACATTGCCCCCGTCCCCCGCCACATTGGGAAAGGACTCTACGGCCTATTTATTGTTGATCCCAAAGCTGGACGCCCCCCAGCGGATGAGATGGTGTTGGTGATGGGCGGTTACGACCTCGACGATGACGGCCAAAATGAACTCTACGCCTTTAACGGCATTCCCAACTATTTCCGCGACTACCCCATCCCGATTTACCAGCACCAGCGGGTGCGGCTCTATCTCCTCAACATGATCGAGTACGACCCCGCCATTACCTTCCATATCCACGCCAATCTGTTCCAGGTCTTTCGGACGGGGCACACCCTAACGCCGAATGAGGAAACCGATGTGATCACGATGGGCACGGCGGAGCGCCATATTCTGGAGTTTGCCTATCCCTACCCCGGTCGCTACATGTTCCACCCCCACCAGGACACGATCGCTGAACACGGTTGCATGGGCCTGTTTGATGTGCTGCCCCGCGAACATCAGCAATCAGCATAAGCTTTGCTCAATTTATTGACATTAGTTCTTAATTAACGCTACTGTGCATCTACAGCAGATTTATTGATAATTGTTTGCAACTAATCACGTTATGAAACGACTCAAAGCAGTAGAGCTTTTTCTCGCGATCGGCCTCGTAACCGCAGTGGGGGCGTGTGGCTCAAGCCCGACTAGCACCAGTGAAAGCAGCCCTAGGGAAGTAAGTCCTAGCCCAACCATGCAGGCCCACGGGGGTGAAGGCGGCGAAGGCGGCGAAGGGGGGGCCAGCGGCAATCCCGATGTGGACTATCTCACGACGTTAGGGTTAATGCAGGGACACCTGCTGGTTGCTAAGGAACTGATGGATGCGGGGCAGTATGAGCAGGCGGAACCCCATATCGGTCATCCGGTGGAAGAACTGTATGGCAATATTGAAGGCCAATTGGCGGCGCGTCAGGTTCCCGATTTCAAGCCAGTGCTGACTCAACTCCATGACCTCGCGAAGACCGCTCCCGGCAGCCCGGAAATGGCTAAAGCCTATGAGGAAGCCATCCCGACCCTCGATCGTGCGATTGCAGCCTTACCGGCATCAGAACGTCAATCGCCGGATTTGGTGCTAGACACCATCAATCAAATGTTGAAAACGGCAGCCGAAGAGTATAAAGCTGCGATCGCAGATAATAAGATCGTGGAAGTGGTTGAATACCAGGATTCGCGTGGGTTTGTTCTCTATGCGGAGCAGATGTACCAGGCGATCACGCCGCAGATGAGTCAGGCACGGGCGGCGGATCACCAAGCTATTACGGCAGCCTTTACGGAACTCAAAACCGCATGGCCCAGCATTGAGCCTCCGGCTACTCCAGTCAAAATGCCATCAGAAGTGTATGGGTTGATTGCCACGATCGAGTTACACAGTTAAGCTGGGCGACACCCCCGTCGCCATCCCCCGTGCCACATCCGTCCTGCCGCCCTCAAGGGGTGTTGTTCGCCACTCTGCTGCCTCGCCGCCATGCTGCTCAAAATTCCAGATGTGCTGACTGCTGATGAGCTTCGGCAAATCACCGACACCCTGGCCACGGCTGAATTTATGGATGGCAAACTGAGTGCAGGCTGGTATGCCAAACAGGTGCAACATAACCAGCAGTTAAAATCGGAAACAGCCACAGCGGAAAGCCTTAAGGCCATCATTCACCAATCGCTCGATCGCAACGCCCTGTTCCAATGCACGGTGCGGCCCCGGTTGATCCACAACGGCACCTTGTCTTATGTATCTTGGCTGTTAAATACAGCCGTTCTCTCTCTAATCAAGTACTGTCAAACCTTGTAAACAAGGGGCTTAAGCCCCTTGTCTGTACCTCACCCAGTCTGGAAGTGCTGTAAATGATCGGGATATTAGAGCTGATTTGTAAACAAAAGCTTAAGCAGCCAGTCGCCTCGTCATTAAGCGGATGAGCGAGCCGTAAAGCATCGCTTTACTCATGGTGGTGTGCAGTCCATTGGAGAAGTGAGGTTGGAGAACTGAGGAGTGAGAATTTACTTTTCTCGCTTCTCTTTCCTCGTCCTTGATCCAGCGCTTCGGCAAAATCTCAAAGCCGGGTGATTGTCGCGCCATCACCCCCACCCGCACCGACTCGCCACATACCTGCCGCACAGCGCGCGCGCAGTTCTTACCGGAATACCCTTGGTCAACCCAAACGACCTCGAGGCGACTTAACTGACTCTGTGCTTCATGCAGAACTACCACCGCCCCTAAGCGCTCCGAAGCGTTGGCCTCACTCACGAGCATCCCAATGACGAAACCCTGCGAGTCTACGACAATATGGCGTTTACGGCCTTTAACCTTTTTGCCACCGTCATCACCGTAAACCGCCCCCTTTTTTCTGAGGAGTGAGAAGTGAGGAGTGAGAAGTGAGCGAGGATGGATCTCTATTCTCTTTTCTCTTTTCTCTCTCCTATTTCCTCAGTGCGGGGATGGCCAAACCCTTTCGGTTGCGGCAAGAGTGGCGCTAGTACGGCCCACTCGGCATCACTCAAGTCACTGGGATAGGGTTGATGCTGGGCCTGGACAACTTGCGGCAGACGACTCATGGTGATTCGGCTTGAACTCAGATCATCAGTACGATAAAGGCGACTGAAGTCGCTACGGCTATCCCTTAAGGTTTACTTTACAAATTAGCTCTAAGCAAGGTAACTTGAGCTTAAATTCTTTTTTGCCGATGTCATGAGCCTCATACCAATATTCCTTCTACTTCTTACTTAAAATTTTGTCATATTCAGAGTGTGTCCCACCCAAAATCAAATAATTTTATCTTCCTCTGGCTTCATAATCCCTAGAGCGCACCATCCTATCCCGACTCTGACCGACCATATCTTCTCCTTTGGCTTGACCTCTTTAAATTCCAAGCTTGGGTGAAATGGATTCTCTTTCCAAAGTTGATAATTTTTCTTGGCCGTTTCTTGTATCCTTTGGGGTAATTTTAAAAACAATTCCTGAAACTTTCGAGTTCTGGATGACTTCATTAATCTTCGCCAAAGCCTTTGTCTTCAGTTCTCCTCTCCTGTTCTTCAATAAGGGCTTCATGAGCCATTGTCAGAAAATCCCCTAATTGAATATCTGATTCTGAAAGGCTTTGTTGCCAGTTCAGTTCATTTTTAATGTCTTCTAGTAATTGTTGAGCCAGAAGTGTTGAATCCAGATATAAAACTTTACACTTGAGGGTGCGAGAGTCATACAAGCGTTTCTGGAAGCAAATCGTAGCTCCAATGGACGAGCGAACAGCGACGGCTGAGTTCTAGTTGCAAATAGCGAAACTTGT
>NZ_JBRCAD010000152.1:0-11317 GCF_053493415.1 Trichothermofontia sp.
GCAAAAACCCGACGTTGCTCAGCAAACAACTGCCGAATCCCTCCCTCTGCCAGATCCAGCATTTGTTGCAACTGCGATCGCGTAAAACTCCCCTCCTCCGCCGTCCCCTGCACCTCAATCAGGTGAAACTCCTGATTCATCACTACATTGAAATCCACCGTCGCCGCCACATCCTCCTGGTAATCCAAATCCAGCAGGGCCTCCCCCGCCACCAGCCCCACCGAGATCGCTGCCACCTGGCTCCGCAACGGTGAGGTTACCAGTTCTCCCGCCTCCAGTAGGGTCGCGATCGCATCGACCAGGGCCACAAACCCCCCCGTAATCGCCGTTGTGCGTGTCCCCGCATCGGCTTGCAAAACATCAGCATCGATCGTAATCGTGCGTTCCCCCAACGCCGTGAGATCGAGCGCCGATCGCAGCGATCGACCAATCAGGCGTTGAATTTCCTGGGTCCGGCCAGACAGCTTGAGGAGTTCACGGGCTTGGCGTTGGGGCGTGGCTGCCGGTAACAGACGATATTCCGCTGTCAGCCAACCTTGACCTTGGCCGACGAGAAATTTCGGAACTTCGGGTTGGACTGTTGCCGTACACAGCACTTGGGTATGGCCGCACTGGGCGAGTACCGATCCCGCCGCAAACCGGGTAAAGTGACGCTGAAAGTGAATGGGACGGAGTTGATCCGGCCAGCGATCGTCAGTACGGGGTCGAGACATGGGGTTAGGGCCTCCTCAGCACTAGCGTTTTCCTCAGCACCAGCGTTTATTGTGACATGGCAACTTGGCGATCCACCCAGGGCGTTGGCCAGCGATCGGCTAGGACCGTAAACATAAAATTTCGCAACGTTGATAGTAACGACTTGAGGCGTTGTCGGCTAAAGCTTGAACTACAAACGTTGCATAACTGTTGCATGACTCATGATGCGCTACAGTAGTGGGCGGTCATGCCTAAAATGAGGACTTGTCGATTAGTGTTGAGTTGGCGAGACCTAACACGTGCCAAGGCTTGGTTGGGGTGCACTGCCTTTGAACCAACTAACAAAATCACACTTGATAGACCACTAGGGGCATTATCCGGTAACGGCGGTCCTGACCAGTGGCTCTCTCCCCTTAAGAATCGGGGGGGTGACGACGACGCCGCAGCCAGCAGAATGCCACGAGACTTGCCAAACCCACAAGCCCGATCGCGCCGCCCAACAGCACCCCCCCCGTTCGCGGATGCAGCGGCGAGGATGTCAGGGGAAGGCCCACAACTGCCGTCGATTCAGACTGAGTGTCCTGGGGATGGCGGGTAAGCTCGACGCCAGGGGGGGGCACCGGACTGGGGCGAAGCGGCTGACCCGCAGCGACCGTGACCGTGTAGTCTAGCGCAAAGGGTTGGAAGCTAGCATTGCCCTTGGGAGTGCCAGTCAGTTGCAGGACATATTGTCCCACGGCGGGGAAGATGACGGTGGCACCAGGGATGCCCTGGTAGTGTTCAGCAGCGATCGCCTGGAGGTCGGGTTCCAGGAGCGGCGTATCGCCCACGGTTCTGCCCGCATATACCGTCAAGCGGCATTCACACGCACTGAGGGGGATGACCTTGCCCCCAGCCTGGGTGAGGGCAATCCAGACTTGAGCGGGTTCGCCCGCCTTGGGACTATGGTTGGGTTCCACGTGCCAGATCCCCGCCACATCGCCCGATACTTGGGTTTTATGGGCTTGGGCCGCTGGAAGCAGCAGGCTGGTGGCGAGGCAGAGCGCGATCGCGGCACGATACCCAAGATGTAGGACTGCCCGCCGCTTGGGGGACCGGGTACGGCTGAGCCTGAGTCGATCACACATGAGCAGATCCCAAACTGAACGTGACGAAGTCTTCTCGGTTATCGCGGGGGTAGATAGGATACCTACCCCACAGCGGTTTTTTGTTCGCGTCGCACCTTCGCAGGTGACGGCTCTGATTTGGGGAAGACATTCTACTTGGGCGAGACATAGAACTCCTCTAGGCAAAGGAGTGACCAGAACCGCCGCCACCGTAGTAACAGGGTGAGGCCCGCCAGCAGGGTTAAGCCACCCGCCACCCACCAATTCCGACTTGAGGGGGCAAAACTACCGAGGTAGCTACTGCCGAGGAGGAGGGCATGGGTGATGGCCAGAATAAAGATGGGAATGCTCAACAGGTGGAGCGATCGCCAGTGGGGGCCGAGGCGTTTTTGGGCCTGGTCAAAACTGGTCAAGGCCAGGGGAATCATCAAGACCAGAGCAATGACCCCCGCCCAGCCGCCCACCTGAAGCGTCGGCAAGAGGAAGGGCAGGGCCGCAACATTCCAGCCCATTGTGACCATGTGGGCCATGTGGGCCAGGGCGAGGATAAATGCCCCCACCCCAAACACCCGGCGATAACTCAGACCCGCAGGCCAGAACCGGCTCAGGGGGCGGGCAATCAGCGCAAGCCACAGCAACCCCAGGGAAGCATGACCGGTATAGTCCACCATGTCACCGCTACGCAGGAGGGTGAGTACCCCGATCGTCAGGGTGATCCAGCCGCCCAACCGAAACAGTTGACTGCGGCGATCGCGGCTAAGCCATGTGGTTGAGGTCCCCACCCCCAGCATCATCGGGAAGGTCCCCAGGCCAAAGGCTAACATCGTGGCTCCCCCCTGCCAAAGGTTGGCGGTTTCCGCTGCCTTCAGTTGGGCGGCATAGAGGAAGCCGCAGGGAATCAGGCCCCAAACCAGTCCCAGCAGCAGTGGTGTCCAGTGGTGGGGATTGAGGGAAAGGTGTTGCAAGCCTCGGCTTAGGCGATCGTGCAGACCAGCCTGGGCCATTGGGTTCAGGAAGGGGACCTGGGGGAGCCAGTGCGGGTTAAGTTGCACTAACCCAAACCAGATCAGCAGCAAGCCCGTGAAAATCGCGATGCCTTGCCGGAAGAGGCTGCCCACCCCGGCCATCTGCCCACTGGCTACCAACACCGACCCGATCGCGCCAATACTCGCGCCGACGAGGGCATAGCTAAGAATCCGGCCAAGATTGAGGAGTAAATGGAAGCGCCACGGTTGCTCTGGGGTTGCGGCTATGGCTGGCTGGGAGAGGGAAAAGGCTAAGGTCAGGGGGCCACACATCCCCAAACAGTGGCCAAAGCTCCCCAGAAACCCTAAACCGGCAATCAGTAGTAAATCCAGCATCAAATCCGGTGCCGCAACTCCAGGCATGAAGGCATTTTCCGATCGGCCAATGGGCCACCAGTCAGTTTTATTGTAGAGGTCTCAGGGGACCCAAAACCTCAAGTTTCGCAAGGTTTGTAGTCACGACTTTGGTTGTTGCCGACTGTTGTTGCCGACTAAAGTCAGCCCCACACACGCCGCAGTACACAGGTTCTATATTGAATCTCCGTCGAAACAATGTCTATCAGTCAAGCAACCTCGAACGGAGATACTTTGGACTAATTATGATGTTCCAGGGGATGTGAGTGAATGGCGGAACCAATTGAAATTCTCAATGCCGCTCTTCGACGTGCCAATGCAAACCTAGAACAGTCACTCGTTGCTGATCCGCAGATTAGAGAACGTGCTGACTATGTTGCCCGTAACCTCAAGAATCGGGCAGGAGTGCGTCTTTTGATGGCTTGTTTGCTTGCAAAACTTCATCGTCCTGATGTTGATATCAGGAAACCATACACGGAAATTGGAGATACTGACGCTTTTTCAGGCAGAACTTACGATGAGCGTTACATTACAACTTTTATTAATGAACATAATTTGCCGTGCAATAGCACAACTGCTTTTCTCACACCCGCGCTACGGAACCGAAATACGACGCTAACTAAAGATGTGAATCTCGTTGGTAAACCACCGCAATTGTATCAAGCGGTTCTCAATCTGCTTGATGATGTTTACGGTGGTCGAGTGACCGCTGATACTCTGATTGCCGAAATAGTCAGATTGCTTCTAATCGATAGAAATGAACGGCAGCAACGCATTGAGGCGTTAGTTGCAACGCTGAACACAACCAGAGATGCTGTGCCTTTGTCTTCTGAGGATATCGTCAACTTGATTGAAAAGCACATGAGCCTCAAAGGAACGAGCCGTCTTTCCGTCCTTGTTGTGGCGGCTGCTTATCAATCCGCTGAAGAGTTCCTCGGAGAAAGAGTTCTCACACTGCAAGCACATAATGCTGCTGATATACAGACGGGTGCTTTAGGGGATGTTGAAATTACTCTTATTGCAGACGATGAAGTCATAACCAGTTATGAGATGAAAAATAAGCGAGTTAGTCGTGAAGATATAGACCGTGCTCTACAGAAATTGCTTTTAAGCGACAGGCGAGTTAACAAGTCGTTGGAGCCGACCGCCTAGAGGTTGTCTGTCAGAGTCAAAGATTATCTGCGGCGGCTCAACTTGGTCGTTCGCAAGACTTGACAGTACTTCACTAGAGAGGGAACGGCTGTAGACCACTAGTCCTATACCCCTGAGGGCTTCTGGCTGGGGATTCCCGCAGGGATCGCTTCGCGAATCGCGGTGACCTGACGGTTTTGCACCTCAAGATAAATCAAGAGGGCGTTGATATCAGCGGGATTAACGCCGCCAATACGGGAGGCTTGCCCGATCGTGAGCGGTCGAATTTTGGCCAGCTTTTCCCGTGCTTCCATCGACAGGGTTGAGATGGCGAAATAGTCCAAGCCAGCGGGGAGGGGACGATTTTCCTGGCCCGCAATCTGGTCAATTTGTTGTTGTTGGCGGTGCAGGTAACCGGAGTATTTAATTGCAATTTCGGTGGCTTCCCGTTCGCGATCGCTCAAGGCTGGATTCCCCAACCCATAGCGATCGAGATCAGCATAATGGACCCCCGGACGCCGCAGTAGATCGGCCAGCGTAATTGAGCCACGAATCGACTGCGCCATTTCAGTGGCTAACTGTTGTCCAATGGGATCATGTTGCTTAATGCGGGTGCTATAGAGACGTTCCTTTTCGGCAGTAATGTGGGCTTGTTTTTGGGTGAATTGTTGCCAGCGGCGATCGTCAATCAGGCCGATGTCACGACCGAGGGGGGTGAGGCGTTGGTCGGCGTTGTCTCCCCGGAGGACGAGGCGATACTCCGATCGCGAGGTCAACATACGATAGGGTTCGCGCAATTCCTTTGTACACAGGTCATCGATCAGGGTACCGATATAGCTCTGTTCACGGGGGAAGACGATCGGGGCTTGCCCCTGAACGAGCCGAGCGGCATTGATCCCGGCCACGAGGCCCTGGGCCGCCGCCTCTTCGTACCCCGTAGTGCCGTTGATCTGTCCCGCGCAGAAGAGACCCTCGACTTTTTTCGTCATCAAGGTGGGGTAGCACTGGGTTGCGGGCAGGTAGTCGTACTCGACGGCGTAGGCAGGCCGCAGCATGGTGCAGTGTTCCAGTCCTGGTAGGGTGCGCAGGAGTTGCAATTGCAGGGTTTCGGGTAGGCCAGTGGAAAAGCCTTGAATATAGAGTTCCGGGATATCGCGACCTTCCGGTTCAATGAAAATCTGGTGGCTTTCCTTGTCGGCAAAGCGGACGATTTTGTCCTCAATGCTGGGGCAGTAGCGCGGTCCCTTGGCCTCCACCCAGCCGCCATAGACCGGGGACAGGTGCAGGTTTTCGCGGATGAGGCGATGGGTTTCGGCGGTGGTGCGGGTGAGGTAGCAGTTCATTTGCTCCCGCTCTACCCAAGCATCGGGGTCAAAGCTAAACCAACGGTTATCGGTGTCGGGCGGTTGGGGTTCCATGCGGCTGTAGTCTACCGATCGCTTGTCCACCCGTGCGGGGGTGCCGGTTTTCAGGCGATCGGTTTCAAAACCTAGGCGATTCAGGGTTTCCGTGAGACCGATCGCGGCAAACTCCCCGGCCCGTCCGGCTTGCATCGATTTGTTACCGACCCAAATGCGTCCGCCCAGGAAGGTCCCGGTGGTCAGAATCACAGCTTTGCAGGCAAAGGCAACGCCAAAATAGGTTTGGACACCGGTCACTTCATCGTTGGCCCCTAAGACCAGATCGGTAACCATGCCCTCCCGCAGCACCAGATTGGGTTGATTTTCGACAATGCCCTTCATGACGGCGGCATATTCGCGCTTATCCGTTTGTGCCCGCAATGCCCAGACAGCCGGACCCCGTGAGGCGTTGAGTAGCCGCTTTTGCAGGTAGGTGCGATCGGCCATTTTGCCAATTTCACCCCCTAGGGCATCGACTTCATGGACCAGTTGTGACTTAGCGGGTCCCCCCACAGCAGGATTGCAGGGTTGCCAGGCGATTTTATCCAGGTTGAGGGTGAGCAATAGGGTGCGACAACCGAGGCGGGCAGTCGCGAGGGCCGCTTCACACCCGGCATGACCGGCACCCACAACGACGACATCGAAGGTGTCTTGAAAATCAACGGCTGCCGTTGGGGTAGAGGAGGGGACAGTCAGCATGGTTACACGATGGGGGGCGCTCACTTGCTATCTTAACGAATCGTGGCTGCAACCCCGATCGTAGCTTTAATCTGCTTGTGATCCCCTGATCAACTGCCTGATCCAACGTTGTTGCTGTTCATTTCTGGGAGCGGGGTCTCATCAGTTAGACATCAATCTAGTGGTCTGTCATGCCTAAGATGACGGGTTGTAGGTTGGCGTCGAGCCTGCGAGACCCAACACGATGACTGATTTTGCTGGGTCGCACTGTGTTTGACCCAACCTACCAAAATAATCTTGACAGAACACTGACCACTTACAATTTGAGAGATGGCCATCGACGGGCTTACTACCACTTCTTATAGGGTAGGAACTTGCCATTCATGATGATCTTGACGCGATCGCCCTTGGGATCAACTTCCCGCTCCACATCCAGGGTGAAATCGATCGCACTCATGATGCCATCGCCAAACTTTTCATGGATCACATCCTTGAGGGGCATCCCATAGACCTGCATGATCTCGTATAGGCGATAGATCAAGGGATCAGTGGGGACTAGGGGTCCCAACCCCTTGGCGGGGCAGGCCGTGAGTTCGGACACCCGATCAGGGCTAACCCCCAGAATGTCTAACAGTTGGGTGGCTTCCTCCGGCGACGCACTGGCTTGACGGTAGACAACGGCAGCGATCCAAACCTCATCCCGTCCCATTTTCGCTTCGAGGTCCGCAAAGGTGAGACCTTTTGCTTGCTTCGCGGCTAGCAGTGTTTGGGTAATTTCAGGAATGTCAATGGCAGGCATGAAAATCCTCCTCAGGTCGTTTTAAAAATCGAACAGTCAGCGATATACAAGCGACACCAGATGTGTCGGGGGCGATCGCTATTGGGCGATCGCTTTTCGGCGAATGCGAGCCTCTTCCACCGCACGGGTTTCCCGTGATAAATGGAGTTCCATCTCAGCCTTAAGGGTGTGATAGGCGGGATGCTGATCCAGGGATTCCCGGTGGCGGGGCCGAGGAAAAGGAACATCCAAAATTTGAGCAATTCGGGCAGCCGGTCCCCGTGTCATCATCACAATCTTGTCGGATAGCAACAGGGCTTCCTCAATACTGTGGGTAATCAGAATCACGGTTTGTCGCTGCTGTTCCCAAATGCGCTCGACCTCATCTTGCAAAAACCCCCGTGTCAGGGCATCCAGTGCCCCAAAGGGTTCATCCATCAGCAAAATCTGGGGATTAATGGCCAGGGCACGGGCAATTCCCACCCGCTGCTTCATCCCACCGGATAGTTCATGGGGATGGCGATGTTCGGCCCCCCGTAAACCCACCAGGTCAATATATTCCTGGGCGATCGCTTTTTGCCGCTTCGGGGATAGTTTGGGGTTGACCGTTTCAATGGCAAATCGGATGTTATCCATCACTGTCATCCAGGGCATGAGAGCGTAGTTTTGAAACACCACACCCCGATCGGGACCCGGACCGGTAATGGGAACCCCCGCGATCGCCACCCTGCCCGTACTCGGCTGGGATAACCCGGCAATGATGTTCAGCAAGGTCGATTTACCGCAACCGGATGGCCCAATAATGGAAACAAACGTATTTGGTTCAATCTCTAGGTTAATATCCTCTAGGGCAATGTAATCCGACGTAGCCTTGCGGGTGATGCGGCTAAACCAATCCCGTTTACCCAAGTACACCTTGGATACATTTTGGATAGAGAGATGAACACTCGCCGCATTCGTCACTGGCGTCATGGGGGAGGTATGGGGAAAAGTCATCATAGTCGTTATAGTCGTTGTCCAAAGGCAACCCAACTCTGTAACAAGCCAAAGAGGCGATCGAGGACCAGACCGACACCACCCACCACTAAAATGGCGGTGATGATACTGGTAATTTTCAAGTTATTCCACTCATTCCAAATAAAGTAACCAATGCCTGATCCCCCCACGAGAATTTCTGCCGCCACAATTACCAACCAGGCAATCCCAATACTAATGCGTAAACCGGAAACAATATAGGGAGCCGCAGCGGGCAAAATCACCTTGATTAGGGTTCGCCAGCGGGAAGCCCCCAAAGTACGAGTGACATCTAAGTAGGATTGATCAACATGACTGACGCCAAACTTAGTGTTAATTAGGGTCGGCCAAATGCTGGTAATGGCAATAACAAACAGGGCGGTACTTTCGGAATTTTTGAGGAGACCTAAGCCCAGGGGTAACCAGGCTAGGGGCGAAACGGGCTTCAAAATTTGAATAAAGGGATCAACTGCCCGCGAGGTCACTTCCGACAGGCCAATGACAATGCCCAGGGGAATTGCGATCGCGGAGCCAATGGCAAACCCCAGTAACACCCGTCGCAGGCTGGTCAACAGCATCCAGCCAATCCCCTTATCATTGGGACCATAGTTAAAAAACGGATTCGAGACCCACCACCAAAATTCCTTCAGGGTCTCACTCGCCGAGGGCATCAGTTGCGAGAACCACCCCAACCTGGCCCCCGTCTCCCAAAAGAGCAGGATCGTGCCCAGAATCAGCAAAAAGAGTAAAAACGCCTTTTGGTTAACCGTCAGGGTAAAGGGTTTAGAGGGGGTTACGGTTTGCGGTGAAACAGTTGAATTCATCCTGGCCTCCTAGCCACCAAATTACCAGTCCAATGCGTGACCTCAATGCGCAGTCAAACGAGCCGTCCAGCTAGCAGCAAAATGGGGGATCAACTTAGCGACCAAATTTTTCCACTTGAGCCGCCACGTAGGCAGCCGGATCATTCGGGTCAAAGGTATCAAATTTAAGGGTTTCGATGCGTTGCGTTTCCGTCGGCGGGGTTTGACCTAGTTCCTTTTGCAACTCGGCGGCTAGATCCGTCAGGAAAATATCCTGGGCGATTTGGTCATAGTCAACTCCCTCGCCTGCCATCAAATTCCAACGCACCATCTGGGAGGTAATCCACTTGGCAAAGCTCTTCCAGGGATAGGGATCAAACCCAATACGATCGGGCACGTTTTGTTGATTCCCCAGGCCATCTTCAAACTGTCCTGTCAACACAGCTTCCACCACAGGTAAAGGCTGATTCAGGTATTGCCGCGCAATCAATGCCTCAGCAACGGATTTCCGGTTGGCAGGATCATTGGCGTAGTTGGCTGCATCAATAATCGCCTTATTGACTGCCCGGAAGGTGTTGGGATTGGCATCAATCCAGGACTGACTGGCGGCAAAGGCACAGCACGGGTGACCATCCCACAGATCCTTGGTCAGCATGTGAATAAAACCAACCCCTTCGTACACCGCCCGCTGGTTAAAGGGATCGGGCATCAGCATCGCGTCAATTTCCCCAGCCGTCATCTTGGCGACGCTATCCGGCGGCGGTACGGGGAAAATTTGCACATCCGTATCAGGATTGAGGCCCCCCGTTGCTAGGTAGTAGCGAATGAGTAAGTTGTGCATGGAAAAGGGGAAGGGCACCCCAATTTTGAACCCCTTGAAGTCGGCAGGTCCCTTGACCGTATCCTTGTGCTTCATGGCGATCGTGATCGCTTGGCCGTTGATATTCTCAATACTGGCTAGTTTGATTGGGAAAGCGGCTGACCCTAACCCTAAGGTAATGGCGATCGGCATTGGGGACAGCATGTGGTAGGCATCCAGTTCGCCCGCGATCGCCGAATCCCGGACCGCTGCCCAGTTGGGCATCTTCACCACCGATACGTTCAGGCCATATTTTTCATAGAACCCCAGCGGTTCCGACATGACGATCGGGGTGGCACAGGTAATTGGAATAAAGCCGATCTTCAGGTCCGTTTTTTCCAAATTACCTGTACTGGTAGCCTCTGGCGTTGCCTCCGTTCCCGCGTCGCCCGTTGGGCGGGGCTGGTTACAACTAGCCATCACCACCAGGGCACCGGCGATCACTGCCCGTTTCAAAAACTCCCGTCGGCTGAAATCACTGCTGCGAATCGTGTTACTAAAAAACTCAGTGGCATGAACGCCAAATGCGGCAGCCATTGCTTGATCCAAACCGCCCGCTTCCCGGATCAAATCTCGACAGAATTGCTCTCGCGCTGGATTGCCCCCACTGATATTTCTGAGCAGCAGCGCCTCGCGCATTTCCACCTGGGTGAGGGTCTGGGCGAGATCGAGGGCAGATGATTCATAGACCCCCATTTTCACCAAATCACTAATCCAATCCGTCGGATCGGTTGGCATCCCTGCCAGGAATTGCCAATGATCTTGCGGCAGGTGGTTGCCACCGCAGTAACAGCGGGTATCAACGGCTTGAGATGCGTTTGTCAAAACTGTCATAGGAACACTTCACCTGACTCAAGGGGGAGGTCTAACCACAAACCTAGAAGCATCGCTTGAATTAGGGTTGGCCTGAGGTTGGCCTGAATCGGAATCGGCAACTGAATCGCCATCCAACTTTAATTCAAACGTTCACCCCTAACCCTATCAAAATCCAGCCTTAGGGAATAATAACTTCTTTCGCAGGTATAGGATTTTCTTTAGATCACTTCATCCAAAAATATCCTTCAAAAAATATGTCATCAAAAACTGACAATGCATATTTTGCAGCAAAAATGCATCAGAAGATACAGAAAGGCAGCACTTGATAGGCAGTCTGATATTTTCTTCTGACAGATTAAGGTGTGTCTGGGAGGGGAGTGCCCAGGTCAGTCATGCTCTATGTGATATCCAAATCGATCTAGGATACGGCAACCTGTTCGCTGTTTTGGCTCCGCCATCCTTGCGGGGTTATGTGGTGGAATTGGCGGAACTGACGCACAAAATAACTGACATCGGTATAGCCAGAAGTGTTGAATCCAGATATAAAACTTTACACTTGAGGGTGCGAGAGTCATACAAGCGTTTCTGGAAGCAAATCGTAGCTCCAATGGACGAGCGAACAGCGACGGCTGAGTTCTAGTTGCAAATAGCGAAACTTGT